>NZ_VPDX01000009.1:0-111293 GCF_013417475.1 Acinetobacter sp. YH12249
AGGATCAGAAAGCTTGTTTGAATCGATGTATTTCATCCGCAGATTATGCACGAATGCTAAGAAATCCGGAGTGCAAATATTAACCAAAAAGAAGATCGTTTTTTGATTTATGAAAGAGATCTAATATTGTTGATATTCAGATTTAATTCTGGCTTGGAATTTTTATCGATAGATATTGCCTTGGATTCCAGTGTCCAAGGCAATTCAGCATAGATCAGATGATCGGCAGGAAATTCATTCAGGTTCAGGAGGATATAAAACAAATCCATTTTATTTTCTTCTGAGACTTCATTAGAAGCAGCTTTATTTATTCAAAAGCACTGACATCACCAACACCACGACGAATCACTTCAGGCTGATCTCCTGATAAATCCACAATAGAAGTCGTACTTAATGTGCCTAGTCCACTGTCGATAAACACATCAATACGCTTACCAAGCTGCATTTCAATGTCATAAGGATCATCTAAAGGATCCGTCTGGTCTGGCAGGATGAGCGTTGAAGTGAGCAGCGGTTCGCCCAGCTCTTGAAGCAGCATCTGACACACAGGATTGGTAGGGATACGCAAACCAATGGTTTTTTTCTTTGGATGCATTAAACGTTTAGGCACTTCGCTGGTTGCCGGAAGAATAAACGTGGTCACAGCAGGTGTATTATTTTTCAGCAAACGATAGACGGCATTGTCGACTTTGGCATAAGTCGCAAGATCGGATAAGTCACAGCAGATAATGGCATATTGGTGCTTAGGTCCTAGACCACGAATCTGTGCGATTCGCTCCATCGCATGTTTATTCCCGATCTGGCAGCCAATCGCATAGGCTGCATCGGTCGGATAAACCACAACATCACCGGCACGAATACGTTCTACTGCCTGACTGATCAGACGAGCTTGCGGATTATCCGGGTGTACACGTAAATGCAGCATAAATATTCCTCCCAACCTGCCTTAAACTTATTATGAAATGCCTTTGTATAAAGTAACAATGACAAACAGGTAGATTTGTGTAATTTAATCAAGCATTTCACGTTGAAATTCATCAGATTGTAAACTTTTGCCCGCACGGGTGCAGACACAGATACAATCAATGAAACGTTTGGCATCACATGGCAGTTTGGCTTCACCACTAAAATAGCGTTGTACCTGAGCATAAACATTATCTTTAAAGCTGGAGCCATCGCCACCATCGCCGGTTAAATTGTCCAGGGACACACGGAACTTACGGCCAAATGCTTTGGAAAACATCCATTCAATCGCTTGTGGCTTGATTTCGACCTGCTCAAATAATGCTTGCTGTTCCTTGGTGCGACCATCTGGCGCATACCAATAACCTAGATCTGGTAGCAGACGGCGCTTATCACCGGCAATCGTCCAGTGACTGATTTCATGCAGGGCACTATTAAAGAAGCCATGCGCAAACTGGATCCGGGCAGGGCTATCTTTTGTTGCCGGGAAATACTCCGGTTCAAACTCACCACGGACTAAAGTGACATTTAGGTGGGAAAACCAGTGATTAAAGTGTAAGATGAGCCAATCAACCTGTTCCGCTTCTGAGGATAAATTCGCCCACGGTAAGCGTTGCACTTGCTGTAGTGAGCTGTCAGAATCGGAGGTTGAAAGTGTGCTAACGAGTGATGAAACATTCACTTCTGTTTGCGGCTGCAACAGATGCATGACTGAAATTACCCAATTGGTCTGTCTAAAAATAAGTACAAAATTGTATCTTAATCTTTGACAGAGTTCTGATGAATTTGTAGAATTGCCGCCTTAATTATGTCAGCAAATACCTTTCCGGCACAGATTGAGCCGTTTAAATGGGCTGAACAGGGCTTTAAATGGTCAGGTCAACTGCCTTTATCCCGCTTTGTTCGTATTGCTCGTGAAGCTGTTGGATCAATTGATGATCAATTGATTAACATAGACTGTAAGCTATCAATGGATGCCTATCATCGCATTGCATGGTTGGATGGTCATGTTGAAACGAAAGTTCCAATGGAATGCCAGCGTTGTCTGGAGACCGTTGAAATCGAACTCGTTTCAGATTTTCATCTAGCTCTTGTGGATGATGAGTCACTGATAGAGCGCTTGGATGAGGATGCTGATTTCATCGTCTTAGGTGAAAGTGAAGCAACGACGAAGGGTTCATATGATGCACCTGCCACCGCTGACTTACTCGCACTGATAGAAGATGAATTGTTATTGTTGATGCCGCTGTCTCCTAAGCATGACGTTTGTGAGCATAAGCATCAACCTGCCGCAGAAGAAGTTGTTGAAGAAAAACGGGATAATCCGTTTGAAGTTTTGGCAGCTTTGAAGGGTAAACTTAACTAATTTTTGTGTTATACTCATGCGTATAAGACAATCGAATTTGTTCTGATCCATTTTTTCGATATTTGTAAGGAGCCATCATGGCCGTTCAGCAAAACCGTAAAAGTCGCTCTCGCCGTGACATGCGCCGTTCACATGACGCTTTAACTGAGAATGCATTAACTGTAGACCAAACTACTGGTGAAACTCATCGTCGTCACCACGTATCTAAAGATGGTATCTACCGTGGTCGTCAATTATTCGCTAAAGCATCTGCTGAATAATTGATGATGTATTAAGCGTTAAAGCTTAGTAGAAAAAATGGGAGCGTTAAGCTCCCTTTTTTTATGCCTGATTTTATGTTCAGGTTTTGCGGCCATCATGTGAAGTCGCGGTTTTTGTTGTATTTGGCAATTACCCAAGCCAAAATTACGTGTTAAATTGCGCTCCACAATGGGTAAGGTGATCTGATCGGCCAATTTTAGGTCTAAGAAAAGATTCGCACCTCTTGAATGAAAGGATTTTATTTATGTCTGCTAAACAACTCGAACAAGCAGCTCAAGCAACTAAAACTGCATTTGTGTTCCCAGGTCAGGGTTCACAAAAAGTCGGCATGCTCGCTGAACTTGCAGAACAGTTTAGTGGTATCCGCGATACATTTGCTGAAGCATCTGAAGCGGTGGGTTTTGATCTGTGGCAGATTGCACAGACGGGTGAAGGTCTGGATCAAACCGAATTTACTCAACCGGTACTATTAACAGCATCCATCGCATTATGGCGTGTATGGTTAGAGCTGGGTGGGGTAGCACCAAAATATATGGCGGGCCATTCACTCGGTGAATACAGCGCGTTAGTTGCAGCGGGTGCTTTAAGTCTGGGTGATGCAGTCAAGCTGGTGAACCTGCGTGGTAAGTTGATGCAAACTGCTGTACCTCAAGGCGTAGGTGCAATGGCAGCGATTCTGGGTCTGGATGATGCCAAAGTGATCGAGCTTTGTGCACAAGCAACAGCAGCAGGCGAAGGTTCAGTTGAAGCAGCCAACTATAATGCTCAGGGGCAAGTCGTAGTTGCTGGTAATAAAGAACGTGTAGAAGCCGTAATGGCACTGGCGAAAGAAAATGGCGGTAAAGCGATTGCACTGCCAGTTTCAGTTCCTTCACATTGTTCACTGATGAAACCTGCCGCTGAGCAGTTCGCAACAGCTTTGGAACAAACTGCCATTGAGATGCCACACATACCTGTATTACAAAATGTAGGCGCAAAAGCAGCTGCGGACGTGAGTGAGCTTCGTCAGGCTTTGACTGAGCAGCTGTATGAGTCAGTACAATGGACTAAAACACTACAATTCCTTCAAGATGAAGGCGTTGAGTACATTGTAGAATGTGGCCCAGGTAATGTACTGGCCAATATGGCAAAACGTTTACCGAATATCGAAAAAGCACTTCCATTAGATACTCAATCTCGTCTGGAAGATGCGTTGAACACCGTATTGGTGGCAGAAGGGAAAATTGCATGACACAGGAACGTAAAGTTGCCTTGGTGACAGGTGCAAGCCGCGGCATTGGTGCTGCAATTGCACAACAATTAATTCAAGACGGTTATTTTATCGTAGGTACTGCAACTTCTGAAGCGGGTGCAGAGAAACTTAACGTACAATTTGCTGAACATGGTGCCGGTAAAGTTTTAGATGTACGTGATGGTGCTGCGATTGATGCACTGGTCAGCGATATTGAGCAAAACTATGGTCCTGTGATGGTACTGGTGAATAATGCCGGTATTACCAAAGACAATCTGTTATTGCGTATGTCGGAAGACGACTGGGATGATATTTTAAACATTCATCTGAAAGCTGTTTATCGTTTATCTAAACGTGTGCTGAAAGGTATGACTAAGGCACGTTTCGGCCGTATCATTAATATCAGTTCTGTGGTGGCGCATTTTGCTAACCCAGGTCAGGCAAACTACTCTGCAGCAAAAGCAGGTATTGAGGCATTTGGTCGCAGTCTGGCTAAAGAAATGGGTAGTCGTCAGATTACTGTCAATGCTGTTGCACCAGGCTTTATCGCGACTGAAATGACTGAACAGTTAAGTGAAGAAATTCGCAAGAAAATGAGTGATCAAGTGGCTTTAAACCGTTTAGGTGATCCACAAGATATCGCGAATGCCGTAAGTTTCCTGGCATCGGACAAAGCCAGTTACATTACAGGTACAGTCATTCACGTTAATGGTGGTTTATACATGAGCTAAACGGCACATGTATTAACTTTCCAAATTTTATAGATTCAATTAAACTAACGGCATTAAAAACGCCACAAGCAATGAGGAGAATTCCTGTGAGCGATATCGAACAACGCGTTAAACAAGCGGTTGCAGAACAACTTGGTATTAAAGTCGAAGAGATTAAAAACGAAGCATCTTTCATGGATGACTTAGGTGCTGACTCTCTAGACCTAGTTGAACTTGTTATGTCTTTCGAAAATGACTTCGACATCACTATTCCTGATGAAGATTCTAACGAAATCACAACTGTTCAATCTGCTATTGACTATGTTACTAAAAAACTTGGTTAATACTGATTTTCAGCTTTGCTGAACCTAAAGACCACCGCAAGGTGGTTTTTTTGTGCCTGTAGAATAGATATAGGGTGATTTTACAATCGATAACCTTTTGCTTACCAATGACTAACTTTGTATCTGCTGCTTTCCTTATACAAATAAGAATGATCTGATGAATAACAAGAATGGAGTCCACTATGGGTCTTTTTGATTTTGTAAAAGGCATTGGTAAAAAGAACACTGCAGCTGCGGAGCCACAACAAACACCTGCAGCAACTCAGCAAGCGCCTGCAGCTGCACCTAAGGCAGCACCGGCTGAACCTTCTGCACAGGAAATAGCAAATAAGTTGTTAGGGCATGTCAAAAGCCTAGGACTGCCAATTACAGGATTGTCGATCAGCTATAACTCAACCTCAGATCTGGCAACCGTACGCGGACAGGTACAAAGTCAGGCGGATCGTGAAAAGATTATTTTAGCGGTAGGAAATGTTGATCATGTCGCTAAAGTGGATGACCAGCTGACTGTGGCGAATCCGGAACCTGAAAGTAAGTTCTATACGGTTAAATCGGGTGATACTTTGTCTAAAATTTCGAAAGAGTTTTATGGTGATGCCAATCAGTACAACAAGATTTTCGAGGCGAATCGCCCTTTATTGAAAAATGCAGATGATATTTTCCCAGGTCAGGTACTACGTATTCCTGCCTAGTTTTAAATAATCATCAATATAAATAATAAAATTTTATTTTAAACTTATCTGATTCAGATAAACGGTTCACAACAAAGCCCCTTATGGGGTTTTGTTGTGTCTACCACTTGAACTCGGGTCAGAATTAGATTCCTACATCCAGATATGAACTTTCCTTTACTTCTTCCATCACCACATAACTATGTGAGGAAGCAGAAGAGGGGAGCTTTTTTAATAAATCCCCAAGCAGACGCCGGTAAGCACTCATTTCCTTTAGGCGGGCTTTCACCAGGTAATCAAAATCTCCCGAGATCAGATGACATTCCAGCACTTCAGGAATTTCACTTAAGTCACGCGCGACCTGTTCAAATACATCGCCCGATTTGGCAGAAAGTTTGATTTCCAGAAACACTAACAGGTTCTTTTCCAGCTTTTCCGGATTGAGCCGGGCATGGTAACCCATGATGATTCCATCGCGTTCTAGCCGCTTCACCCGCTCGGAACAAGGCGTGGTAGAGAGGTTGACCTGGGAAGCGAGTTCACTGATTGCAATGCGTCCATCGCGCTGCAGGATATCTAAAATCATGCGATCAATGCGGTCTAATTTGCGCATCTATTATTCCCTTAATTTTTAAAAATGACGCGAAAAATCTAGTGAATTTGCTGAATATATCAGTTTAAAACAGTGAAATTCACTATTGATCCAAAAATATACTGGTGAAATAAACTATAAATGTCATTGAGGGTAATGTCATGCGCGTAATTGTATTAGGTGGTGGTGTCATTGGTGTAACAAGTGCCTACTATCTTGCGCAGCAGGGAGCAGAAGTGACTGTCCTTGACCGTCAGGCAGGTCCGGCTGAAGAAACCAGTTTTGGTAATGCAGGCCAGATTTCTCCTGGTTATTCGACACCGTGGGCAGCACCAGGCATTCCATTTAAAGCAGTGAAGTGGATGTTTCAGCATCATGCACCATTGGCGATTAATGTCGATGGTAGTCTGTGGCAGTTACAGTGGATGGCCCAAATGCTGAAAAACTGTAATGCTCAGCATTATGCAGTGAATAAAGAACGTATGGTGCGGGTCGCTGAATATAGCCGTGACTGTTTACGTAATCTACGTCGTGATATCGGCATCTCTTATGAAAACCGTTCTAAAGGAACCTTGCAGATTTTCCGTAAGGAAGCACAGCTCGATGCAGTGCAACGTGATATCGAAGTGCTGAAAGAAACCGGCGTGGATTTTGAGTTGCTGGATCGTGAGCAGCTAGCTAAAGTTGAACCGGCACTGGCAGAAGCTAAAGATAAACTGGTAGGTGGTTTGCATCTGCCAAATGATGAAACTGGAGACTGCTACCTGTTCACCAATGCGCTGGCCAATTACGCCAAAGGCATGGGCGTACAATTCAAGTTTAACCAGCATGTTGAAAAACTGCTATTTGAAGGCGACCACATCAAAGGTGTACTGGTTAATGGTCAGGTGTTGACCGCAGATAGATATGTGCTGGCTTTCGGCAGCTATTCCCGTGATTTTCTGAAGCCGTTACACCTGGATCTGCCGGTGTATCCAGTCAAAGGTTATTCATTGACCATTCCAATTGTGGATCAGACTCATGCACCACAATCGACTGTGCTGGATGAAACTTACAAGATTGCATTGACTCGTTTTGATCAGCGCATCCGTGTCGGTGGTATGGCAGAGCTGATAGGCTTTAATTTGGGTCTGAATGAAGATCGTCGCGCAACCTTGGAAATGGTCACTCGTGACCTGTTCCCGGGCGGCGATATGGCGCAGGCCAGTTTCTGGACCGGCTTACGTCCAATGACCCCGGATAGTACGCCAATCATTGGACCAACACGCTTTAATAACCTGTTCCTAAATACTGGACACGGTACCCTAGGTTGGACCATGGCCTGTGGTTCAGGAAAGCTGATCAGTGATCTGGTACTGGGTCAAGCACCTGAGATTAGTACTGAAGGCTTGTCGCTGAATCGTTATCAGCAGGTTGCTTAAGCTTTTAAGGATTATCAGTTTCAGGGAAGAAATTTATGCCACGTCCAATACACGCGGTGATTCATCAACAGGCATTGCAACATAACCTGCAAGTTGCACGTTCCTGCGCACCTCAAAGCCAGGTCTTTGCAGTGGTTAAAGCTGATGCCTATGGGCACGGTATTGAGCGGGTTTATCCCGCATTAAAAAGTGCTGATGGTTTTGCCTTTCTGGATCTTACTGAAGGAAAGCGTTTGCGTGCCTTAGGCTGTGACAAACCCTTATTGTTACTGGAAGGCATTTTTGGCCTTGAAGATTTATTCGACTGCGCCAAGTACGGGATAAGTTTTGCAATTCATGCCCAGCATCAACTGGAATGGTTAAAAACCTTTGTCGACTTACAACCAGACGTACAGTTTGATGTCTTTTTAAAAATGAATAGCGGAATGAACCGACTGGGTTTTTTACCTGAGCAGTATCGTGTCGCTTTTCAGGAATTAAAAAATATTAAGCAAGTATGCTCCATCAGTCATATGACACATTTTTCCGATGCGGATGGCATGCGCCTTGGACAGGAAGGTATTGAACATCAACAGCTGGTCTTTACCGAAACCATTCAAAATCTGCCGGGCAAAACTTCACTCAGTAATAGTGCTGCCATTCTGCGTCATCATCAGCATATACAGTCAGACATTGTACGTAGCGGCATCATGCTTTACGGCAGCTCACCTGACTATCCCGCCCATACGATTGATCACTGGAACTTAAAGCCGACCATGAGTCTGCGTAGCGAACTGATCGCGATTCAGCAGGTTCGGGCAGGAGACAGCATTGGTTATGGCTCTACTTTTATAGTTGAGCAAGATATGCAGATTGGAATTGTGGCCTGTGGTTATGCGGATGGTTATCAGCGAATCACACAAACTGGAACACCAGTTTTGGTAGATGGGATTCGAACCCAAACGGTCGGTCGCGTCAGTATGGATATGCTGGCGGTTGATCTAGGTTCTGTACCTGATGCGCAGATTGGTAGCGAAGTTGTGCTGTGGGGACAATCCATACACGGCACAGTATTGCCGATTGATGAAGTGGCCGCGGGTTCGGGTACGGTTGGCTATGAGCTGATGTGTGCCATTACTCAACGTGTGCCCGTGCAGATTGAAAGCTAAAGATTAAACAAATATTAGAAATAAGAGAGGATAAAATTATGACGGAACATGCAGATATTCAGCGTTTGAACAGCAATCAGGTCATGAGTGCTGTCACCATTCACAATAAAACGGTGTATTTATCAGGGCAGGTGCCAGACAGCAGCAGTCTGGATATTCGTGGTCAAACGCGGGAAGTGCTCATGAAGATTGATCAACTCCTTAAACTGGCAGGTACAGACAAAAGCCGTCTGTTATCTGCACAGCTCTTTGTTAAAAACCTGGAAGACTTTCAAACCGTCAATGCACTCTGGATTGAATGGCTCGAGGGATGTGGCACACCAGCACGCGCAACCATTCAGGCGGATCTGGTAAATCCCGCCTGGTTAATTGAAATTGCAGTGATTGCAGCACTCCCTTAAGTTGCTTCAGATTTTTATATCTCCCAACTTGATTTTGTAAGCATATCAGGCCTGATCATTTAATCCATTAAATGAAACTGCATCTGCAATCAGGATTTCAGGAAGAAATCCGATCAGATAAGCGAAGGCTTGATGTGAAAAAGGAACCGAATATGAATACAGCCTCTTCTAAAGATGATGCATCATCATCTCCCCATGAATTACAACGTAAGCTCTCTAACCGCCATTTGCAGTTAATTGCCATTGGTGGTGCCATTGGTACAGGCCTGTTTATGGGTTCTGGTAAAACGATTGCACTGGCAGGGCCTTCAATCTTGTTTATCTACATGATTATTGGAGCCATGTTCTTTTTCCTGATGCGTGCATTAGGGGAAATCCTGTTATCCAATTTGCACTATAAATCCTTCATTGATATGGCGCATGACCTGATTGGTCCGGGGGCTGGCTATTATATTGGCTGGTCGTACTGGCTGGGCTGGATTCTGGTCGGTATTGCCGACTTAGCGGCAATTATCAATTATCTGAATTTCTGGCTGCCACCCGATATGGCTTTTACACCCATGGGACAGGCCATGATCAGTGCGGGCTGTGTATTGCTGGTACTGGGAATTAACCTGCTGACCGTGAAGCTGTTTGGTGAAATCGAGTTTTGGTTCGCCCTGATTAAAATTCTGGCGATTCTGGGCCTGATTGTGATTGGCGGATATATGATCTTCAGCGACTTCCAGGCACCAAGTGGATCGGCTGCCAGCCTGACCAATGTCTGGGCCTATGATGGTATGTTCCCTAAGGGCACAATGGGCTTTCTGGCTGGTTTTCAGATTGCGATGTTTGCTTTTGTAGGGGTAGAGTTGCTGGGTACGATGGCGGCTGAAACCAAGGATCCGGAAAAGAACTTGCCTAAAGCAGTGAATGCGATTCCTACACGGATCATCTTGTTCTATGTATTGTCTCTGCTGGTGATTATGTCTGTAACGCCGTGGGTAGAAATTCCTGCTGATCAAAGTCCTTTTGTGACTCTTTTCTTGCATGCGGGTATTCCCGTATCAGCCATTATCATGAATCTGGTGGTGCTGTCTTCTGTAATGTCTTCCATGAACAGTGGCGTGTTCTCTACCAGCCGGATGCTGTTTGGTCTGGCACGTGATGGTCAGGCACCCCAGGCTTTGGCTGAGCTTTCAAGTCGTGCAGTTCCGGCTAAAGGTCTGTTATTTTCTTGTGCCTTTATTATGGCGGGTGCAGCTTTCCAGTATTTTGTGCCGAACACGATGGAAGCCTTTACGCTGGCCAGCTCACTCTGTGTGATTCTGTTTATCAGTATCTGGGGGCTGATTATGGTGTGTTATATCCGTTACCGTAAACAGCAACCTGAAAAACATGCCACTTCGACCTTCAAAATGCCGGGCGGAATCTGGATGTCCTATCTGGTGCTGATCTTCTTGTTCTTTGCCTTAGTTATTTTAAGTCTGGAAGCAGATACCATGAAAGCACTGATGATTAGTCCGCTGTGGTTGGTGATTTTGTTCGCTACCTATCATACTTTGTATAAACCACGTCTTCGTAAATGTCAGCAAATTCTCTCCGGAGAATAAAGTGCAGACATAAAAAATCCCCGATCAATCGGGGATTTTTTATTTTAGGGAATTTTAGAAAGTAGGTTTTACCACCACTAAAATCACCACAGCAAATAAAATCAGCGTTGGCATTTCATTAAAGAAGCGCCAGAACTTGTGTGACTTGTAATGGGCATTTCCCATCAGTTTCTTACGATAATAACCACATACCAAATGGTAAATGACCAGCAAGCCAACCAAGCCGACTTTCAGATAGAACCATAAGGCTTCATGGTAATGACGCGTTGCATCACCCCAATCGACCAGAAAGTGTGCTGTGATCAGCGTGGCGACCATAGCTGGCCACATAATCCCGCGATACAGCTTGCGTTCCATAATTTCAAAGCGTTGATGACTTACGACATCTTCGCTCATGGCATGGTAGACATAAAGCCGTGGCAGATAAAACAATGCAGCAAACCAGCAAACCACAGCAATAATATGTAATGCTTTTACCCACAAGAAAGCATCAGAAGGAGCATCCATCAAGTCACCCTAAAATGGGCGGCTTAGCCTTCCCATTTTTTGAAAACGAGACAAGCATTTACGCCGCCGAAACCGAAACTGTTACTCATCACAGTATTCAATTTTGCGTCACGTTTTTCAAGTACGATATCAAATGGTTTTGCGCCTTCATCCAGTTCAGTCACATTGATGTTTGGTGCAATAAAGTCATTTTGCATCATCAGGATAGAGTAGATCGCTTCCTGTACACCTGCAGCACCCAGGCTGTGACCTGTCATAGATTTAGTCGAGCTGAGTGGAGGAACCTGACCTTCACCGAAGGCACGTGCCATAGCTTTAAGTTCAGTAACATCACCTGCTGGGGTAGAAGTACCATGTGTATTCACATAGTCAATTTTATCTACACCATGCTGTTTGGCTTCTTCTAGAGCCATCAGGATACAACGTGTTGCACCTTCGCCAGATGGAGCAACCATGTCAGCACCATCAGAGTTAGCTGCATAAGCCACAACCTCAGCCAGAATATTCGCGCCACGTGCCTGAGCATGTTCCAGTGACTCAAGCACCACAAAACCGCCACCACCAGCAATCACGAAACCGTCACGGTCTGCTGAATATGGACGAGAAGCTGTTTCAGGTGTGTCGTTGTATTTAGAGCACAGTGCACCCATCGCATCAAACAGCAGGCTTTGAGACCAGTGATCTTCTTCGCCACCACCGGCAAGCATTAGATCCTGTTTGCCTAATTGAATCAGGTTATAAGCATAACCAATGGCATCGGCAGAAGTTGCGCAGGCGCTGGTAATCGAGTGGGCAATCCCTTGTAATTTGAATGCCACACCGACGTTTGCTGTAATGGTATTCGACATGTTACGTGGTACGAAGAATGGACCAACTTTGCGTGCGCCTTTTTCTTCCAGCAATTTTGTCATTTCTACTACAGAAGCTGTCGAGTTGCCACCTGAACCACCCGCAATACCATAACGTGGATTATTCGCCAGATCTTCCTGCTTTAAACCCGCATGCTCAACAGCAGCCACAGCAGCATTATAGGCATACATCGCGCACACGCCCATAAAGCGTTTCAGCTTACGGTCAATACCATCAAAATCCTGTTCAGCAGCAGCGCTAACATGACTCTTGAAATTCAGTTCAGCATAAGTCGGATTAAAACGTGTTCCTGAAATCCCGTTTTGTAAAGAGTGATTCACATCCTCTAATGTATTACCAATGCACGAGTTAATACCCATACCAGTGATGACAACACGTTTCATCTACAGATCCTTATAGTTTATCTCTGGGGCAGCGGGAGATATTTGGCGTTGATAAGACTGCAAAATATAGCGCTGACCCCTATTTCACAATGCAGAACATCATAGCAGAAAGATTTTTGAAATCTTATGGCAAATGTTATGCCGTGTGACAGTAGGTTGAGTTTATAAAGTACTGTGTAGAGCTTTTACTAAATGAAACAGAATAAGGTTGAGATAAATGCTGACTACACCTAGTATTTATACCAAATACAAGCACGTGCATGCTGAGGTAAAAAATGGTAAATGCTAATAATAAACAATCTAATGGTCTGATTTCGAATGCCTTTGGAGTGGCGAAAAAGTTCAGTTCAACAGGTTTGGAATTGTTAAATCATGTTGCACCAGATTCTGTGACTAAAACCTTCAATACCGATCATGCTGTTGATGGCTCGGCAAAAGTCAAAAGCCCTTTTGCTTCAAAAAAATATGAAAATCCTAAAGACATGCTACGCGAACATCTTCCCAATGTTTCCCGTCAGCTGCTGGGCCGTCGTTTTAATACCGTGAATAATGTCGCGCATTTTGTTTCTCCCCAGCTGGCCGACAAAGTATCTGACTACTTTTATAATCACCTGAATCAATTCAGTAACCAGATGAGTTCGGTTGATGCCATTCTGAATGAAGCAGGGGCGAAGGATCTAGAAGAACTGACTCAGGATACTACGCGTTCACAACGCATTTCTCAGGCGTTTGCCGAACAAAATAAATGGATGGCGACAGTACAAGGTGCTGTAAGTGGCGTCACTGGCGTATTGGGAACCGCGATTGATATTCCAGCTTCTTTATTGATGGCACTGCGTACCATCTATCAAGTAGGACGTTCTTATGGTTTTGATCTGAGCAAGGAAGACGATCAGGAAATCGTACAGCATATCTTTAGACAGATTGATCTCAGTCTGATTGCAGAAAAGCAGGCGCTCTTAATGGGGCTTAAAGCGCTGAGCAGTACTTTAAAGACACATGATCTGTCCCAGCTACAGACTATGCTCGGGTCAAGCAATGATGTAGAAACACTGAAAAAATGGCTCAGTAATCAGGATGGCAGCATGAAGTGGGAATGGATGAACCATTTTCCGAAACTGTCTTTATTAGAGCAGCTAACCAAACTGACTCCATTGGCAAGTGCAGGGATTGGTGCAGTCTATAGCCATCGCTTTGTGAATGATGTGAACCAGAAAGCTCAAGAAGTATTCTCGCATGCTCGTCAGTATTTGCAGCAGCATCAGGATCTAGGTTTGTCGCCATATGCTGCCTATGAAAAAGCCGTTGACCTGCTCCAGCAGGCGACCCCGAAGCTGATGGAAAATCTTGATCATTCAGCCGCTGATAAAGATAAGCCAATTCTGGATAAAGAAATCCCAATTGAAGGCAATCAAACCATCAAGCAAGTCAAACTGGTTAAGAAAGAGCAGGAAAGCTTGAGCCCGGAAGAAGCTGAAGTGAAAAAAGATGAAAAGGTCAGTGAAGGTCTGGATGAATTGACCGATAAACTGGTTGAACATGCCGACGCTAGACAGGAACAAAAACCGGCTATTCCAAAAGATTCTTTTGATGCAGATGCAGCCCTGGAAGAAGAGCTCGGCTTGCAGGAAAATGACACAGAAATGTTACAGGCAGCCGCTGAAGAAGAGACGGATACAAACAATCCAGAAAACTCCGAGACTGCAGACAAACAAACGCAAGCTGAGGAAACTACGGAAGATGTTACAAAAAATGCTGCCACGAAATCGAAAAAATGAATGATTTTCACCATAAAATAAACGCTTAAAGTCGAGATGCGATCGTGTTTTGCCTGACTCCGGCATATTGACCGATTTTGCATCTTGACATACAATTGCATGCCCTCAAAAAGTAGTATTTTTTTGGGGCTTTTTATTAACGGGAGAATTGCCACATGGCAACAACAAATCAGTTGATCCGTAAGGGTCGTACGACTTTAGTTGAAAAATCTAAAGTTCCTGCGTTGAAGGCTTGTCCACAGCGCCGTGGTGTTTGTACACGTGTTTACACAACTACACCTAAAAAACCTAACTCAGCAATGCGTAAAGTTTGCCGTGTTCGCTTAACTTCAGGTTTCGAAGTTTCTAGCTACATCGGTGGTGAAGGCCATAACCTGCAAGAGCACAGTGTTGTTCTTATCCGTGGTGGTCGTGTTAAAGACTTACCAGGTGTACGTTACCATACCGTTCGTGGTTCTTTAGACTGTGCTGGTGTTAAAGATCGTAACCAAGCTCGTTCTAAATACGGTACTAAACGTCCTAAGAAATAATCTTTCGAGATTAAGCTCTTAGTTCTCTAGAACTGCAATCCTTTATCGTCTCGCTTGTCTGATTTCTGCATTTAATTTTGTGAAAATTCAAGCGACGTGTAGTAAGGCCAGCGAATGCACACGACACTTTGTGCTACTGCTGGATTAACCTGAAGTGTCATATTTATAGGTAGTTTTAAAATGCCAAGACGTCGCGTAGTCGCTGCTCGTGAAATCCTTCCGGATCCTAAGTTCAGCAGCCAAACAATCGCTAAATTCATGAACCACGTAATGCAAGATGGTAAAAAATCTATTGCTGAAAGTATCGTTTACGGTGCTTTAGACCGCGTTCAAGAAAAATCTAAAGTAGATCCAGTTGAATTTTTCGAGACTACTCTTGAAAAAGTTCGTCCTATGGTCGAAGTAAAAGCACGCCGTGTTGGTGGTGCTACATACCAGGTACCTATGGAAGTGCGCCCATCCCGTCGTACTGCCTTGGCTATGCGTTGGTTAGTAGATGCTGCTGCTAAGCGTTCTGAAAAAACTATGGCTTTACGTCTTGCTGGCGAGTTGCTTGATGCAGCTGAAGGTAAAGGCGCAGCGGTTAAAAAACGTGAAGATGTGCACCGTATGGCTGAAGCCAACAAAGCCTTCTCTCACTATCGCTTCTAAGCGGTTAAAACAGCCCCTATTCAGGAGGATGATGAGCCAGTTTTCGCTGTTTTGTCATCGAATCGCTTTAAGCTGCCCAGCAGCTTAAAGCGTCCTGTTTTAAACAACAAAATTTAGGAATGCAAGAAATCATGGCTCGTCAAACCCCAATTTCTCGTTACCGTAACATTGGTATCTCAGCGCACATTGACGCTGGTAAAACAACGACTTCTGAACGTATTTTGTTCTACACAGGTGAGAGCCACAAACTAGGTGAAACTCACGAAGGTTCGGCAACTACGGACTGGATGGAACAAGAGCAAGAACGTGGTATTACCATTACTTCAGCAGCTGTAACATGCTTCTGGAAAGGTATGGGCAACCAGTTCGAACAACACCGTATTAACGTTATTGACACCCCAGGACACGTTGACTTCACAATCGAAGTTGAGCGTTCTATGCGTGTTCTTGACGGTGCGTGTATGGTTTACTGTGCTGTAGGTGGTGTACAACCTCAGTCTGAAACTGTATGGCGTCAAGCGAACAAATATAAAGTTCCACGTATTGCGTTCGTTAACAAAATGGACCGTACTGGTGCGAACTTCTTCCGTGCGGTTGAACAAATGAAAACTCGCTTGGGTGCTAACCCAGTGCCAATCGTTGTTCCAATCGGTGCTGAAGAAAACTTCCAAGGTGTTGTTGACCTTATCGAAATGAAAGCGATTATCTGGGATGAAGCATCTCAAGGTATGAAGTTCGAATATGGCGACATCCCAGCTGACCTAGTTGATACTGCTAATGAATGGCGTACAAACATGGTTGAAGCAGCTGCGGAAGCATCTGAAGAGCTTATGGACAAATACCTTGAAGAAGGTGATTTGACGAAAGAAGAAATCGTAGCTGGTTTACGTACGCGTACGCTTGCAAACGAAATTCAACCGATGATGTGTGGTTCGGCGTTCAAAAACAAAGGTGTTCAACGTATGTTGGACGCAGTAATTGAATTCCTTCCAGCGCCGACTGACGTTGAAGCAATCAAAGGTATCTTAGACGACAAAGACGAAACTGAAGGTTCTCGTGAAGCGTCTGATGATGCACCGTTTGCTGCGTTAGCGTTCAAAATCATGAACGACAAATTCGTTGGTAACTTAACGTTCGTACGTGTTTACTCTGGTGTTCTTAAAGCGGGTAGCCCGGTTTATAACCCAGTGAAAATGAAACGTGAGCGTATCGGCCGTATCGTACAGATGCACGCAAATGACCGTCACGACATCGAAGAAATTCGTGCGGGCGACATCGCGGCATGTGTAGGTCTTAAAGATACAACGACTGGTGATACATTATGTGATGAAAACCACGTAATTACACTAGAGCGTATGGAATTCCCAGAGCCAGTAATTGCACTTGCAGTTGAGCCTAAAACTAAAGCTGACCAAGAAAAAATGTCAGTTGCTTTAGGTCGTTTGGCGAAAGAAGATCCATCGTTCCGCGTACGTACTGACGAAGAATCTGGTCAAACAATTATTGCTGGTATGGGTGAGCTTCACCTTGACATCATCGTTGACCGTATGAAACGTGAGTTCAACGTTGAAGCAAACATTGGTAAACCAATGGTTGCTTACCGTGAAACGATCAAAAAATCTGTTGAACAAGAAGGTAAATTCGTTCGTCAAACAGGTGGTAAAGGTAAATTTGGTCACGTATACGTACGTCTTGAGCCAATGGACCCTGAATCTGGTAAAGACTACGAGTTCGCTGAAGAAGTTGTCGGCGGTGTAGTACCGAAAGAATTCTTCGGTGCGGTTGACAAAGGTATCCAAGAACGTATGAAGAATGGTGTCCTTGCTGGTTACCCAGTAGTTGGCATCAAAGCGACATTGTTCGACGGTTCTTACCATGATGTCGACTCTGACGAATTATCGTTCAAAATGGCGGGTTCTTATGCCTTCCGTGACGGTTTCATGAAAGCAGATCCTGTTCTTCTTGAACCAATCATGAAAGTTGAAGTAGAAACTCCAGAAGACTACATGGGCGATATCATGGGTGACTTAAACCGTCGTCGTGGTATGGTTCAAGGTATGGACGATCTTCCTGGCGGTACTAAAGCAATCCGTGCTGAAGTTCCACTTTCTGAGATGTTTGGTTACGCAACTCACATGCGTTCTATGTCTCAAGGTCGTGCGACTTACTCTATGGAATTTGCTAAATATGCTGAAACTCCACGTAACGTGGCTGAAGGCATCATTGCTAAGTTCCAAGCTGGCGGCAAAAAAGGTGACGACGAGTAATCTTTCGATTACTATATTGCCTAACTAAATTTATAGTTAAAATCTAATACTCATGCAGGTTTACTGCATGAGTAATCTACAAAGGAAGATGAACATGGCTAAGGCTAAGTTTGAACGTAATAAGCCACACGTTAACGTGGGCACAATCGGTCACGTTGACCATGGTAAAACAACTTTAACAGCTGCGATTGCAACTGTATGTGCGAAAAAATTCGGTGGTGAAGCGAAAGACTACGCTGCAATCGACTCTGCACCAGAAGAAAAAGCACGTGGTATTACAATTAATACTTCACACGTAGAATACGATTCTCCAACTCGTCACTATGCTCACGTAGACTGCCCGGGCCACGCCGATTATGTTAAAAACATGATTACTGGTGCTGCTCAGATGGACGGTGCGATCCTTGTATGTGCTGCGACTGACGGTCCAATGCCACAAACTCGTGAACACATCCTGCTTTCTCGTCAGGTAGGTGTACCTTACATCGTTGTATTCTTGAACAAATGCGACCTTGTAGACGACGAAGAGCTTCTTGAACTGGTTGAAATGGAAGTTCGTGAACTTCTTTCTACTTACGACTTCCCAGGTGATGACACTCCTGTAATCCGTGGTTCAGCACTTGCTGCACTGAACGGTGAAGCTGGTCAATACGGTGAAGACGCAGTTGTAGCTCTTGTTGAAGCGCTTGACTCTTACATCCCAGAACCAGAACGTGCAATCGACCAAGCATTCTTGATGCCAATCGAAGATGTATTCTCAATTTCTGGTCGTGGTACAGTAGTAACTGGCCGTGTAGAAACTGGTGTCATCAAAGTTGGTGAAGAAGTTGAAATCGTGGGTATCAAAGACACAGTTAAGACTACTGTAACTGGCGTTGAAATGTTCCGTAAACTTCTTGACGAAGGTCGTGCTGGTGAGAACTGTGGTATCTTGCTTCGTGGTACTAAACGTGAAGACGTACAACGTGGTCAAGTACTTGCTAAACCAGGTTCTATCAAACCGCACACTAAATTCGATGCAGAAGTATACGTACTTTCTAAAGACGAAGGTGGTCGTCACACTCCATTCCTGAATGGTTACCGTCCACAGTTCTACTTCCGTACAACTGACGTAACTGGCGCGATTTCTTTGAAAGAAGGCGTTGAAATGGTTATGCCTGGTGACAACGTAGAAATGTCAGTAGAACTAATCCACCCAATCGCAATGGACCCAGGTCTACGTTTTGCGATCCGTGAAGGTGGTCGTACAGTTGGTGCTGGTGTAGTTGCTAAAGTAACTGCATAATCACTGATTGTGTGAAAAAAGCGTCCCTTTGGGGCGCTTTTTTTATATCTGTGAATTCAACTTACTCATTTTCAAGCATATTTAAATTGTCTAACAATATATTTACAAGCTGTCCTTAAGTGATATTTCACTGACCTTATCTGCCCTTATGTGAAAAATTCAACGCAGTAATATAACTATAAGAATTTTAATAATTAGATTTCAGCTCTATATAGAACTGATGGGAGTAAGTGTATGAATGCTCAAGTGAAAATTACCAACCGTGCAGGTGCAAGTTTTCCGGTACGTCGTATGAGTTTTGATTTTGATCAGGTGTCAGAATACTGGATGAATGGTTCAGCAGGACTGACTCACTTTATGACTGCACTCTCTGCACTATTCCCGGCAGGCGAAAAATTCTTTATTGATTCTGTTCGCGCTGTACGTCAGCATCCAGCAATTAAGGACAATGAAGCATTGCAAAAAGAAATTTCTGCCTTTATTGGTCAGGAAGCCATGCATACCCAGGAACATGTTGGTTTTAATGCTTCAGCGCAACGCCATGGCCATGACGTTGATACGCTAGATCGTTATACTGACCGAGTCATTCAAACTGCACGCAAAATCTTCGCGGCAGTCGGTAAGCCAGTCGGTATTACCCAGGAAATGGTCGACCTCACTGCGACGACTGCACTAGAACATTTTACTGCGACCATTGCATCTCAGTTACTGACCAATCAGCATATTCAGGAACTGATGAAAGATGACACCATGAAAACCATGTGGCTCTGGCATGCAATTGAAGAGAATGAACATAAGGCCGTGGCCTATGATGTATTCGAAGGTGTTTTCGGTAAAGGTTTAAAATCTTATCTACTGCGTACCACTTCACTGGTTGCAGCGATGGTCACGCTATTCTTTGTACAAAGCTACTTCGTATTGCGTTTATTGAAAGAAGACCGTCAGTTAAGTCTTGGAGCTTTAAAAGAAATCTATACTTATGGTTATAGCCCATCTAAAGGAATTATTACCGGTATGGGTAAAGAAATGCTGATGTACTTTAAACCTGGTTTTCATCCAAATGATCATGACACCCATAGCTTATTACAAAGCTGGAAACAAAAACTGGGCCTTTAATTTAAAACTAGATTAAAAGACTGAAGAGCAACCTAAGTTGCTCTTTTTTTTGCTCGATTTTTTAAATAAAGTTTCTATAATGCGGAGGTTAATTCTAGATAAGATGAACGAAGATGATTCGTTTGATGCAAGCTGCGGATGTACCAGCCGTTGCCAAGATTGAAACCAAAGTACAATCCCATCCCTGGACCTTTAAACAATTTGAAGATGCTGTTACTGCCTATCAAAGCACTGTGATTGAACAAGCAGGGCAAGTCGTAGGGTTCTGCATTTTACAGCCGGTGTTGGATGAAGCCAATTTATTACTGATGGCAATTGATCCTGCGCAACAGGGCAAAGGTTTAGGTTATCAGTTGCTAGATGCCTCAATTGCATTATTGAAAAATAGTCCAGTACAAATCTTTCTGGAAGTACGGGAAAGCAATACTGCTGCAATTAAACTGTATGAAAAAACCGGTTTTCATCAGATTGATCTGCGCAAGAACTATTATCCGAATTCGAATGGCACTCGGGAACATGCCATTATTATGGTGAAGTCCTGTACTGATGATTTTGCCAGCCTGTTTAAATAATATTCCAGCTCTTATTTGACGACTAAATTACTTGATGATGGGATTATTCCATCCGCTAGGCAAGGTCGTCATCAAGGAGTTTCCCAGATGTTCAATCTCCACAGGGGTAAGGGTACGGTTTAATCGGCGCCATTGCCCGTCAATCAATAATTCAAGTGGCAGGTATTGAGACTTGTAGTTCATTTTGGCTGAATGTGGCACCCAGTAGCCCAGATAAACAAACTGTAAGCCAAGTTTTTGAGTGTGCTCAATCTGTTTCAGAATCGCAAAGGCACCAAGGGAACGGCGGTTCTCATCAGGATCAAAGAAAGTATACACCGCTGAAACGCCATCATCGAGCAGGTCACAAGTCGATACACTGATGAGACGGTCATCTTTCCATAATTCCAGAAAGAAACTATCGGTACAGCTTTGCAGTAAAAACTTTTCGAACTGGTCACGGCTAGGTGGATACATATCACCATCTGCATGACGTTCATTAATATAACGTTCATAGAGGGCGTAATGTATATCTGTGGCCTGTTCAGGATGGGTAATTTTAACCGTCAAATCCTGATTACGTTTCCAGGCTTTTTTTTGCGAGCTGTTCATTTGGAATTCATGAACAGGAATACGTGAAGATAAACATTGACGGCACAGGTGGCATTCAGGCCGATAGACAAAATCACCACTACGACGGAAACCGGTACGAGAAAGCTCGGACAGCGTCACTACATCAATACGATGCGCTGGATCAAGAAAAACCATGCGCGCGGACTTGTTGGGCAGATAGCTACAATCATGCGGCGGCGTAATATAATACTGTAAATCGTTCAGCAGGGACTGTGGTTGATAAGAGTTCATAACAAGTGCCCTCTGTTATTTTCATTCACTTAATCGCGCAGACTGCGCTATTGTTTTACTTGAAAATACACCGTCTTGATACTTTTTCCAATTGATCGCAAGCTGTTTTATCACATCTTGTAACGATTTAAGATATGTGTGGCGAGAAATTGTACAGGCACCTAGACTCATCAAGTGATCATTCACCAATTGACAGTCAATCCAGGGCAACTGATTTTCTCTGCCAATCAGCATTAATGTATAGAAAGCCATTTTAGAAACATCGGTTTGGGTACTAAACATAGATTCACCGAAACAGCCCTTGCCGATAGTCACCCCATAGAGTCCACCTACTAGGCGATCTTCATCCCAAACCTCAATACTATAACCATAACCCGCATTAAACAGGTCGCAATAACCTTGAATGATCTCTTCACTAATCCAGGTCTCATCTGCATAAGCGCGAGGCAATGAGCAGGAACGGATGACTCTTTCAAAAGCATGATTCACCGTAATTTTATAATCCTGTTTTTTCATGCTTCGAAGCAGGGATTTACTTGGATGATAATCTTCTGGCCGAATAATACAGCGTGGTTCCGGACTCCACCAGCAGATCGGATCACCTTCAGAAAACCAGGGGAAGAGACCATGGGTATAGGCCTCATACAAAGTAGAAGGGGAGAGGTCTGCACCGATACAAATCAGGCCTTCACCCTCAAGATCTGCTTCTTCAGGATTGGGGAAAATGTACTGTGAAGGAGGAAGAAGATGCATGCAGAACCCTGATCTTGAAATAGACTGTTTTTATCATACATAAAAAAACCGCCCATGATGGACGGTCTTTTTATTTTCGCTGCTTAGTCTAATTTACCCATTGCATCGAGATATTTTTCTGCATCCAGTGCCGCCATACAGCCTGAACCTGCAGAAGTAATCGCCTGACGGTAGATACTGTCTGCGATATCGCCTGCAGCGAATACACCCGGGATAGAGGTTTGGGTGGCATTCCCTGCGGTACCACTTTGAACCTGAATATAACCATCACGCAGTTCTAGCTGGCCTTCGAACATAGTGCTATTTGGTTTATGACCAATAGCAACAAACAGACCTGAAACTTCAACATCCTGAGTTGAATCATCTTGGATGGATTTCAAACGTACCGCAGTGACGCCAGTGGTATCACCCAACACTTCTTCTACCTGATGATTCCAGATAATACTGATTTTGCCTTCTTTTTCTTTTTCAAAAAGATGGTCTTGCAGGATTTTTTCAGAACGCAACGTATCACGACGATGAACTAGGGTCACATGAGAAGCGATGTTAGAGAGATATAACGCTTCTTCAACAGCGGTATTACCACCGCCCACAACCATCACTTTTTGCTCTTTATAGAAGAAACCGTCACAGGTTGCACAAGCGCTCACGCCTTGACCCATAAATGCAGCTTCTGATTCCAGACCCAGGTATTGCGCAGTTGCACCAGTACAAATGATCAGGGCATCACAAGTGAATTCTTCCATATCGCCTTTGAGAACGAATGGACGAACGTTAAGGTCAACTTCATTGATGTGATCATAGACAATTTCAGTACCAAAACGTTCTGCATGAGCCTGCATACGTTCCATTAAAGCTGGACCTGTCAGACCTTCAGGATCGCCAGGCCAGTTATCTACTTCAGTCGTTGTGGTTAATTGACCACCCAGTTGCAGACCTGCAATCAGGGTCGGTTTTAAGTTTGCACGCGCTGCATAGACTGCTGCGCTATAGCCAGCAGGGCCAGAACCTAAAATAATCAGTCGTGAGTGACGTGCGCTCATTCGCTGTATCCTTTTTTATTTAGAAATTTATTGAATTATACGTGAAACTGTATAACAGTGGTGTGAGATTAAAGTCGATATTATTGATCATCGAAATCGATTTGGGCTATATAGAAGAAGTACACAATAATGCATCTTTTTTGATGCAACAGGTGCATAATATGCATTTTATTGCGACGCTTTTTTTGAAGCATACCAGCAAAAGAATATTCATGAAGAATTGGTTACAGGACAGTATATGACAGCGGTGTCGAGTGCCTATGCACAGCGCTTAGTAATGACATTATTTTTAGTCTCATTTGGGATTTATCTGTTTCTTGCAACAGTGACCTATACACCATTTGATCCGGGGTGGATGCATATCTCTAGTGATACGCAGACAGTTTCAAATGCCAGTGGGGTTGCAGGGGCCTGGATTTCAGACCTGTTATTTGGTTTTCTCGGTTGGGCAAGCCTGCTGATCCCTGTGTATCTGTTTATGGAAGCAATCCAGGTCTGGTGGCCGCGCAGCTTCCTGAACCGTCCATTCCGTTATGCTGCCCAATTCTTCCTGTTATTGACTACATCGGCGTTGCTGTTCCTGTTCTGGCAAGTTCCAGCCGATACGCTGGATAATTCTTCAGGCGGGATCATTGGCTATGAACTGGGCCAAAGTCTTGAACAATTACTAACTGTCTATGGCGCAGCTTTTTTCTTGCTGGTGCTTTGGGTGGTTCTGTTTACCTTGGCATTTGGTGTGAAATGGAACAAGACCTGGAGCAGTCTCAAGGCAACACCTGCTTATCTGCAAGACCTGTTCTACCGTAATGTGCCAGAAGGTATGTCTGATTTTGACCGTACCGCACCTGTAATTAAAAAAGAAGCGGTAAAAGCAGCTGCCAAAAAAGTGACAGTACCAGTCACTGCCGCACCTGAGCATGATCTGGTAGAAGTCGACCCTGTAGTTCGCGATCATGTCGCTGAACGCCTGTTTGAGGATTTTGCAGATAAAGAATCGCACCAGCCTCACCACTATGAAGAAGATATTTCTGAACCTGTACAGACATCAGCTTCAGAACCTGTTCAGGAACAAGCACCGCGAACAGTAGAGCCGGATCGTGTGGTGGCAACAGGGGAGGTGTGGCGTGCGTTACATTCCAATGAAGACCAGCGTCACAAGCAGGATATCGATGCTTTGCTTAAAGCTGCAGAAGAAGAGCAAGCTGATTTTTCTCCTGATGCATTTGCAGCTGCGTCAACGAATCACAATGCTCATGAAGTGACATCATCATCTACCGCCAAGAATAATCTGGACTGGGATGATGATGAAATTTTTGATGAGTTATTGGCCGCAGTCCCGCAAGGTAAAACCGCAACGGATGTGCATAGCCCGTTCAATTCAGCAGCAGCTGAAAAATCCCTCAGAATTGTAGAAGATGCTGGAACAATCAGCTCAACTGCGGCTGCTCCACTTATGGCTGCACATGCGATTAAAAATACCAGCCTGGAAGCGGACTTTGAGGATCTGGACGATTTACTGGTTGAAGCTGATGAACCAAAACCTGCACCTGTACGTGCATCAAGTTATGCCCAGTCTTCTGCTTTTGTTCAGGCACCGATTCAGCGTGTAGAGACAGCAGCTCAAACCGCAGCGACCAATGCAGCAGTTCGGGAAGCATTGTCCAAAGAAGAATTTATTGAAGCTTGGCATGAAACTGCCGGTAAGCCTCAGGATGAAGACGAGTTTGACTTCGATGCGCCACTGACCGATGCCGCTGGTCGTCCAATGTCACGTGCCATGCAGGTCGCTGAGCGCCGTAAAGACCTGTCACCATTGCCGGGTCTGGAATTGCTGGATAAAGTCGATCCGAACAAAAAAGTGAATTTCACTGAAGAGCAATTATCCCGTTTATCAGAACTTCTGGAAATCAAGCTTCAGGAATTTAACGTTAAAGCCAAAGTGGTCGAGGCTCAGCCAGGCCCAGTCGTGACCCGTTTTGAACTGGACCTTGCGCCTGGTGTGAAAGCTTCCAAAGTCACTAATATTTCACGTGACTTGGCTCGTTCGATGTCAATGGCTTCAGTACGTGTAGTCGAAGTTATTCCAGGTAAGCCTTATATCGGCATTGAAGTTCCGAACAGTAGCCGTGAAATGGTGCGTTTGATTGAACTGGTACAGATTCCAAAATTCAATGATCCAGATGGCATTTTGTCGATGGCCATGGGTAAGGATATTTCGGGCAATCCGGTGATTACTGAACTAGGTAAAGCACCGCATATGCTGGTAGCAGGGACTACGGGTTCTGGTAAGTCGGTGGCGGTTAACTCGATGATTCTATCGATGCTATTGAAGTACACACCAGACCAGTTACGCCTGATCCTGATCGATCCGAAACAGCTTGAATTGGCCAACTATAACGATATTCCACACCTGTTAACCCCAGTTGTGACCGATATGAAAGATGCAGTCAGTGCCTTGAACTGGTGTGTGAATGAAATGGAACGTCGTTACAAACTGATGTCTTTCCTGAAAATTCGTAAGCTCAGCGACTATAACCGTAAGGTAGAAGAGGCGCTTGCCAATGGTGAAGAGCTATTTGATCCAACCTGGAAAGCGAGTGAATCAGTCGCAGGGGAACGTGCACCGCGCTTAACGCCATTGCCATCGATTGTGATTGTTGCCGATGAGTTCGCGGATATGATCATGCAGGTCGGTAAGAAAGCTGAAGAGATGATTACCCGTCTGGCACAAAAATCCCGTGCTGCCGGTATTCACCTGTTACTGGCAACTCAGCGTCCCTCAGTAGATGTGATCACTGGTCTGATCAAGGCGAATATTCCGACACGTGTCGCACTTCGTGTGAACTCGAAAATCGACTCACGTACCATTCTCGATGCAGGTGGTGCAGAAGATCTGCTCGGTCATGGTGATATGCTGTTCCTTGGCCCGGGTAAAATTGAGCCGGAGCGCGTACACGGTGCCTTTATTGCCGATGATGAAGTGAACCGGATCTGTGATGCATGGCGTGAGCGTGGTGCGCCTAACTATGTGGATGAGATCCTGACTCCATTTGATGAAGAACCGTCTAGTCGTGGCTTTGAGGATGGTGGAGATGGTGGATCGGATCGAGATGCGCTGTATGACCAGTGTGTAGCCTTCGTCTTGGAAACCCGCAAAGCATCAACTTCATCTTTGCAGCGTAAGTTCAGTCTGGGTTATAACCGTGCTGCACGGATCATTGACCAGATGGAAGAAAATGGCATTGTCAGCTCAATGGGTGCCAATGGGAAGCGTGAGATCTTGGTTTAAATCCAGAATCTCTAGCGATTAAAAAAGCCTGCTTTAAGCAGGCTTTTTTATGCATTACAACTTATGCAAATTTTTCTAATACTGCGAGGAACTCGGCACTTTGACGCGGATAAGTGGCAATCACGTCATGAATGCACTGTCCTTCCGGATTGGTGGCGTTAAGATCGCGGCCATCTGCGACAAATTTGGTTAGCAGGCGCTCATAGTCAAAAGGACGCATATGCTTGAATGCATGATAAAGCACATGAAAATCTGCATTGACGCCTGCAGGAGGAAGCTGATTCAGGTAGGCATATACACGCTCATCTGACCATTCTTCGTTAAAGGTCGCTGGTTGAGATAATGCCATCGCAATCTCCTTGATGTAATTCTTCGGCATGAAAAAAGGCAAAATATGAGTTCGCAAGAGGCAAAGTCTTATCATGCACTTTGTCTATTCGAAGTATCACTTCACGTTTTGAGATGAGGTAAAAAAATACTAATTACTATCAAGTCTACGCGAAGCCAAGCTTCTGGTCTTGCGTCTCAACAAAGCGGTGCTTTGTTGAGGCTCATATTTTGCCTTGAATCAATTTACTTGACTAATCAAAATTCAGATTATCGCTCTTCAGGTAAATTGATATTCATTTCAAGCATTTCAATGTTTGCTTCAGAACGTACCTGCATCTGAATGTGCTGTTCATCAACCCCGCGGACGTAGCGATTGACCACTTGCATGATCTCTGTCTTCATCTGGTCAATTTTATCCTGACTCAAACGGCGCCCCAAACCCTGTTCAGAAGCAACAATGACTTTCAAACGGTCTTTCGCGGTTTGTGCGCTTGATGGTTTATCCTCGCTACTAAAAAGTTTACTCCAGAATCCAGCCATGTTTACGCTCCAAATAATCGTGCTAACCAGCCCTTAGGTTTTACTTCAATATGACGGTAAGGACGCTCTTCACCCAGGAAACGTGCTACAAGGTCATCATAAGCCTGACCTGCGGCAGATTCGGTAAAGTGAATCACTGGTTTACCTTCATTCGATGCCTGTAGAACGCTTGGACACTCAGGAATAACACCTAAGGTTGGAACACGTAAAATATCTTTAGAAATATCGTCAATCGTTAACATTTCCTGTTTATCGGCACGTTCCGGATTGAAACGGGTAATACACAGGTGTTTACGGATGCGACCTTCGTTTTGTTCTACTTTTTTAGTTTTACTATCTAACATGCCAATGATGCGGTCAGAGTCACGTACTGAAGAAATTTCAGGGTTAGTCACAATGATAGCTTCATCTGCATGGTACATGGCTAAAATGGCACCACGTTCAATACCTGCAGGTGAGTCACACACGATATAATCAAATTCCTGTGAAAGCTCATCCATTACACGTTCTACGCCTTCATCAGTTAAAGCGTCTTTATCACGTGTTTGTGAAGCAGGTAAAATATATAAATTTTCAATATCTTTATCGCGAATCAGTGCTTGTTGTAATCGTGCTTCGTTATTGAGAACATTTACAAAATCATATACTACACGGCGTTCACAGCCCATAATCAAATCAAGGTTACGCAAGCCTACATCAAAATCGATTACCACAGTTTTGTGGCCACGTAGGGCTAAACCTGTTGCAAAAGATGCACTTGTTGTAGTCTTACCTACGCCACCTTTGCCTGATGTTACGACAACAATTTTCGCCACCGAATCCACTCCTGTTATGGTTCAAATCCCCTATAAAATGGGGTTTTTGGTGTTTATTTATACATTAAAATTGTAGAGCTTCAAATACAAGCTCTTGTT
This sequence comes from Acinetobacter sp. YH12249, assembly GCF_013417475.1. Taxonomy (NCBI): domain Bacteria; kingdom Pseudomonadati; phylum Pseudomonadota; class Gammaproteobacteria; order Moraxellales; family Moraxellaceae; genus Acinetobacter; species Acinetobacter sp. YH12249. The sequence goes on from NZ_VPDX01000009.1 coordinate 28,372, forward strand.
GATCATTCAAGTAAATATGCACGGGTTTTTTCACAACATTCGGTGGAATGTCGTCGGCCACACAATAAGTACCTGCAATAGAAATCAGTTCGGCTTCCAGCGCATGGCAGAAAATACGCGCTGCAGTATTGCCACCCGCACCTGCAATCACACGGCCACGCGCGCTGCCATAAATATGGATATTGCCTGAGGCAATCACTTCTGAACCACTGTTTATTCCGGCCGTAATAATAATGTCACCCTGATTCTGCACAATGCATTGGCCGGTGCGCAGAATTTCATCGTGATAAGAAGTCACATGCGCGACGATCGGTGCTGCATCAGCTTTTTCATCGTCAGCAGCAGATTCGGATTTGACTTCCATGACCTGTTCTTTGGTCGCCTTAATTTCCTGTAACTGACGGTCTGGTGGCAGAACAGGGAACTGAATCGCACGAGCCTGATCCCCCAGAATCCCTTCAGTCACTGCCATAGGCTGAACTTCGAGATCAATCAGTAACTGGATCAGGGCAATCAGTTCCTGATCGACTGAACTTTCAATTACCGCCAATGTGCCTGGCGGAAAAGCCGCTTGTAATTTTGGTTTCAGTTGCTGGCGGATTGCATCATGATCATTGGTATCGAGGCTAATGCGTAGCGCATTGACCATTCTGCCTTTTATCCGTATGTCAGCCATAATTTTTCCTTAATACTTCTGACTTGCTGTTTTATGTCGAAGCAATGTTGTAAATAGTGCAAATCCTAGAACAAATTTCGTTAATTCTCTAGCGATCCAAGTTATTTTTTTTATACGAATAGAATCAGCTTATCTTAGCCGAGTCTGCAAATGAAAACTCATCTATCTATTGAGCCCTGATTTTGTTCGTGTTCTTCTAAAATCTGTTGCCACTGTTTTACTTTGACCTGTTTTTGAATGGCTTCAAGTGTTTCAAAAACAGCCGATTCGACTAATTTATCAATATGTGGATTATGTTCAATCTGAATCTGGCTAATCTTATCTGAAATCATGGCAAAAGTCGGGTTTTCTTGTGATCCACTATGTGTAAAAGGATCGATCAGGCCTTGGGTGATATTTTCTCCCAGACGTTGACCAATACTCTGGATCTGGCGTTCCAGCCGTCCACCCACAATGGGAATCAGACGCAGAAGCTGGGTGAGCTCAGGTGTATCTTCAATGGCCTGATTGACGACTTGCCCGACATTTTTTGAAATCATGAAGCGCTGTGCCTGTAATTCCTTGCCCAAAGACTCTTGCAAGATATCTGTCAAAGCAACAGCCAGTAATTTACGGTGATGTTCCACCAAATCATCAATTAATTGTTTATGTGATGTGCTGGTGCTGAGTTCACGCTTAATGCCATCCAGTACCGTCAATACTACACGGCTCGAAAGTTCTTCCATCAGCAGGTTATAGTAGAAATTACCCCGTCTATACCAGCTTGCCGGTATGACTTTGTATCCATGGCTATGCAGGTTGTAGCCAATCGCGACTGCACGTAACAAACGCAGAAAACGTAGCTGTGGGATGATGGATAAAATTTCATACCAGTGCACAAAGGGAAAGAACCACCAGCGGGCATGGTGGCGCATAATAATGGCAATGAACCAGCGAACGATGAGCTCAATAATCAGGAAGGTGGTAAACCATCCCTCGGTAATCACTACCCAGGGACGTAATTCACTCTTATAAAACTGTAAGACATCAGGCAGACGAATAAAGTCAAACAACCAGTGCCCAAAATCGCTCATCAGAATGGCATTGGCACAGAGACAGAACAAATTGATGATGATGACAACCATCATGAAAATGTCGTAAATCAGTGCAATTTTCCAGCCCCAGGTACCTTTGCGAATAAACTTAAATGAGCTGGACACGAGGTCCGGATTGTCGTTCTTCATAGTCTCTCTGGCAAATGTCAGGCAGAAGCGGAAATCAGATTCTGCTGCATTTGCTCAATTAATTGGTCTTTTTCAGTCCAGATCTGGTCTACCCATTGCTGGAAACGTGCACGGTAATCTGCATCATCTTCATAATTGCCGCCGAGTACCCAATCCGGAATGTCAATTTTTCTTAAGTTCACGGCAATACGCGGAACTTCGCCTAACCAGAATTCCCCATAACCTGGCACACCGTCAGGATAAACAATAGTCATATCCACCAGTGCATCAATTTTGTCCCCCAGAATGTTCAGTGCCAGCGCGAGACCGCCCGCCTTAGGCTTCAACAAATGCTTATAAGGCGATTTTTGCTGTTCATGCTTTTCTGGGGTAAAACGTGTACCTTCCAGATAATTCAGCAAGGTAAATGGCTGGCTAACCAGTTGTTCACATGCCTTACGTGCTTCTTCCATATCCCGATATTTCAGGGAAGGGTTTTTGGCAATCTGTTCCTTGCTATGCCTTTTCATCATCGGGAAGCCCAGAATTTTAAAGGCTTGACCTACAAATGGAATAAAAATTAGTTCCCATTTTGTAAAAAAGCGGGTGAGAGGCATGCGCGTTAAACCGAAATATTGGTTTACCGTGGTATCCACCCAGCTCTGATGATTACAGGTCATTAAATAACGCCCCTGCATGTTCAGATCCAGAGATTCGTCAATACTGATTTGCCATTCGGTATTTTTCAGGACATTGTCAATCAGCCAGTTATTTACGCCCAACCAGCTATTGGTAATCTTGATATTAGTTTCATCAATCTTGGAAGATTTCTTAAAAAGTTTGGTCAGCCCCAAAGCCAGTACGGGTGGTCCATGAAAAAAAGTACTGCCAGTCATGACAGATGTCACCGTGAGGCCACGGGTAAGTTTTTTTAAAGTCGTTTGTTGCTTGCTTTTAGATGACATATAAAAACAGTCCCAGAGAATAATCGTCTAAATTTCATCACATTTTGAACAATATAGAGGGAGTTGAGCGAATAGAAAAGTCCGATCGTTAAACTATGAAGAAACTATGATGAAATTCAGGAAATTGGTTACACATAAACATTATAAAATATTACTAAAAGATTTATTATTAACAAAAATTCAATGGTTATCCCATTATTTTTAAATCATTATCTGACCTAAGATACAAATTACACTACAAAGGAGGCATGCAATGCGTGCACTATTAATTTCAGCAGCTGTAGCAGGGGCAGTAGCACTTACAGGTTGTCAAACTACTGGCAATAACCTGGGTGGTGTTGAGTACGACAAAACAGCTTTGGGTACAGTAATTGGTGCTGCTGCAGGTTATGGTATTTCTAAAAGTAATGCCAATACTAGCCGTCAAAACAACCGTGCAGCTGCAATTGGTGCAGTACTTGGTGGTGCAGCGGGTGTTTACCTTGACAATAAAGAGAAAAAATTACGTCAAGCGACTGCGGGTACTGGTGTAGATGTAAACCGTAATCCAGACGGTTCAATCAACTTGGTAATGCCTGGTGCGATTACATTTGACACTAACAAGTCAAACATCAAACCAAACTTCTATGCAACATTGAATAAAGTTGCCCAAGTTCTGACTGAAGACAGCCAAAGCGGTATCTTGGTAACTGGTTATACAGACAGCACTGGTAATGACTCAATCAACATTCCATTGTCTCAAGCACGTGCACAATCTGTTGCGAACTACCTTGCTGGTCAAGGCGTAGCACGTACTCGTATCAATGCACAAGGTCTTGGTTCAGCGAACCCGATCGCAGATAACTCAACTGCGGCTGGTAAAGAACAAAACCGTCGTGTTGAAATCGCAGTATATGCCGTTCAGTAATCACTGATTTTGCAGAAAAACCACCTTCGGGTGGTTTTTTTATGTCTGAAAGATGACGCAGGAAAATGAATTTTCAATTAGGCATCTGGGCATGAGATGACTATAATCGGAGCCGAATCTAGAAGAGGAAGCCATATGTCACTCGCCAGTCAGTTAAATGACAAGCAACTTGAAGCCATGAAATATACTCAAGGACCCTTGTTAGTACTTGCCGGAGCGGGTTCAGGCAAGACCTCGGTAATTACAAGAAAAATCGCGTATTTGGTCAAGCATTGTGGTATTCCGGCCCACCGGATCACGGCAATGACCTTTACCAACAAGGCAGCACGTGAAATGAAAGAGCGTGTCACCAAATTGCTGACCCGAGAAGAAGCCAAAGGCCTTTCAGTCTCGACCTTCCATACTTTTGGTCTAAATTTATTACGTTTAGAGCTCAAACACACACCGCTAAAAAATAATTTCTCGATTCTGGATGCCGATGACTGTAAGCGGATTCTGATGGATCTGATGCATCGCGATAACTTGTCGGGTGCTGAAAGCAAAGAATTGATTACCAAAGCGATGAAGATGATTTCGGACTGGAAAAACGATCTGATTCCCCCAGAGCAAGCACATACCACCTGTGAAACGCCAGAAGATGTTCAGTTCGCGCATTTATACCAACTTTATGAGCGAAATCTGCGTGCCTACAACGCTGTCGACTTTGATGATCTAATTGTCATGCCAACGCGTCTGTTACAGGAAAATGCTGAAGTCCGGGATAAGTGGCAGAACCGCGTGCGTTACCTATTGGTGGACGAATATCAGGATACCAATACTGCACAGTATATTCTGGTGAAATTACTGGTCGGGGTCATGGGGCAGTTCACCGCTGTAGGGGATGATGATCAGTCGATTTATGCCTGGCGTGGTGCCAAGCCAGAAAATATGGCGCTGTTACAACAGGATTTCCCGAATCTGAAAGTGATCAAGCTGGAACAGAACTATCGTTCCACTAGCCGTATTCTAAAAGCTGCCAATACCGTGATTGGCAACAACCCGCATATCTTTGATAAAAAGCTCTGGTCAGATAAAGGTCACGGTGAAGTGATTCGGGTTATCACTTGTCGTAATGATGATGATGAAGCAGAACGCGTAGTGAAAGACCTGATCACGCATAAGCTGATGAATGGTAAAAATTGGAAAGATTACGCGATTCTGTATCGTGGTAATTTCCAGGCACGTATTCTGGAAACTCAGCTGCGCCAGATGCAGATTCCTTACAAGCTCTCTGGTGGTCAGTCTTTCTTTGCGCGTGCAGAGATCAAGGACATCATGAGTTACCTGCGTCTGATCATTAACCCGGAAGATGACAGTGCTTTCCTGCGGATTATTAACACACCGAAACGTGCCATTGGCCCGGTGACGCTGGAAAAACTCGGTCTGTTTGCCCAGGAAAATAATCTGTCTCTACTGTCAGCGGCAGGCGATCAGCGTTTAACTATGGTCATTCCAAAGAAAGCGACCACACAACTAGCAGAATTTTCAGATTTTATCAATAACTTTACCCGTAACTTGCTGGAAGATGATGAGCCCGTACCGATTATCCGCCAGATGATGGTGGAAGCCGGCTATATTGACTATATCAAGGAATCCGCAGCGACGCCGGCACAGGAAAAAACCAAACTCGATAATATTGAAGTGCTGTATAGCAGTATTCAGAGTCTGATCAATCGTGCAGAAGATGTCGATGAAAAGAATATTGAAAGTGTCATCCGTAAGATGGTGCTCCTCGATATGCTGGAACAGCAGCAGGAAGAAGAAGATACCGATAAGGTTAACCTTCTGACCTTGCATGCATCCAAAGGTCTGGAATTCCCTTATGTCTACTTAATCGGACTGGAAGAAGAAATTCTGCCACATAAGAACTCGATTGCTGCCGAAACAGTCGAGGAAGAACGCCGTCTAATGTACGTGGGGATTACTCGTGCGCGTCAGGGCTTGACTATTACCTTGGCTGAGCAACGTAAGGCGGGTGGACAGATGAAACAGATGACCCCAAGCCGCTTCCTGGATGAGCTGCCAGAAGATGAACTGGAATGGTTAGGTCGCAAGAAAAAACTTGCAGGCAATATTGATCCAAAACAGCAGGCTCAGCACTATCTGGATAATTTGCGTGCCTTGATTAAACGGTAAAAGTAACAGAACGCTACAATTTTGATTCTTTAAATTTTTTGATATTAAACAACAGGAATAAATACATGAAAGTTCAGGTGAAAGTCCTTGATTCGCGTCTGGGGCAGGAATGGCCATTGCCGACTTATGCAACGACTGGCTCAGCAGGACTCGATCTTCGTGCATGTGTCAATGAAACGACTGTGATTGAACCAGGTCAAACGGTTTTAGTGAAAACTGGTTTGGCAATTTATATTGAAGATCCAGCATTTGCTGGCTTGATTCTGCCACGTTCTGGTTTAGGTCATAAACATGGGATCGTTTTAGGTAACCTGGTTGGCTTGATCGATTCAGATTACCAAGGCGAGCTGATGGTTTCTGTATGGAACCGCAGTCAGACGGCATTTAGCCTGGAACCTGGTGAGCGTTTAGCCCAATATGTATTAGTCCCTGTGGTACAGGCCGAATTTGATCTGGTGAATGAGTTTGAAGCAACCGAGCGTGGCGCGGGCGGTTTCGGTCATACTGGTAAAAACTAAAATTAAAGGATGACTTAACTTGGATGTTTTGAGTTAAGTCATCTTTTTTTAGAGTTTTAATCATAAAAACAATAAAAAAATGACAGAGCTATTTAATAAACTTTATTCTTGAATTTTATTTCAATGAAAAATATTTAAATAAATTTTTAGTATCATTTAAATAGAAAAATAAAATCATTCAGAATTTAAGAAAATAGATGATAAATAATGCAAGAAGTCATTTTTAGTTGGGTTTATTTATTTTACTAGTTATACAAATTAAATACATAAAAGATTAATAATTATACTTTTATAATTGATTGTCACATTCAATTCATATAAAAATACAGAGTCTTAAAACAAAAACAAATGTTTAAAGTCATGATGATTGCTTAATCATTATTTTATCTCCTTATATTCAATAGTGAAAAGAACAGTTTATGGGATCCATGAATCAACCCTTTCCGGCTCACATTTTTCGTGCCTACGATATCCGGGGTAAAGTCAGTTTACTCAGTACAGGTGTGATTGATGCTATTGCGCATGGTCTGGCTCAGCAATATCAAGCTGCGGGGCAGACTCGGGTTGCGATTGGCTATGATGCCCGCATCAGCAGTCCGGCTTTTGCTGAAACCATTCGCCGTATTTTTCAGGACTATGCTATTGAAGCTGCCATTATCGGCTGTTGTTCCAGTCCGATGTTGTATTACACAGCGCGTCAGTTTGATGGTAATGGTGTGATGGTCACGGCCAGCCATAATCCTAAAGAAGATAATGGAATTAAATGGATTATTGTAGGGGAGCCGCCTTGTCCCGAGATGATTCAGCAGGTCGCACAAAAAGCAAAACTTCATGTAAATAGTTCTTTATCGTGTTTGAATGATTTGCCTCACCAAATTATTCCCGAATTTTGTCTGCAATATCAGCAGGAAATGCTTGAAGATATTCAGTTGAAGCGCCCATTTAAAGTAGTGCTGGACGGTCTGAACGGTTCAGCAGGACGTTGTGCCAACTTGGTGCTGCAAAAACTAGGTTGTGAAGTTACCGCCTTACGTTGTGAAGCCAATGGGCATTTTCCGGATCATGCGCCTGATCCTTCTCAGGAAGCGCATTTACAAACCTTGCGTCAGGTTGTCATGCAACAGCAGGCGGATCTGGGTATTGCCCTAGATGGTGATGGGGACCGGTTGGTACTGGTGGATGAGCAGGGTGTCATTATTAGTGCTGATCAGCTTCTCTGTTTATTCGCAGAAATTTGTATGACTGGCACAAAAGCATGTCAGTTTGTTTATGACGTTAAATGTTCAACCCTGATTCGCGATACAGTTCAACGCCTGGGCGGAAAACCGGTGATGATTCGTACTGGTAGCTCATTCCTGCGAAAATATCTGGCGCAGTCCCAGCATCAGGCCATTTTTGGTGGTGAATATGCCGGGCATTATGTTTTTAATGACGGACGTGGCTGGGGCTATGATGACGGTCTTTATGCAGCGCTTCGGGTCATGGAATATCTGGATCAGAAAAGTATGACTTTAAGTAAGGCCTTGCGCGCTTATCCAAAACGTCATGGGACTGAAGATTTATATATTTCCACTCATCAGGTGCAGCCTGTTGAGCTTTTAAACTTTGTTGAGCAGCAATCTACGCAATTAAATGCACAAATCAGTAAAATTGACGGGATACGTCTTGATTTTGATGATGGTTTTGGCATCATTCGAGCATCCAATACGGGTGAATATTTCACGGTGCGCTTTGATGCCAATGATGCACAAGGCCTGAATGAAATTCGACATCTGTTTGTATCCATGTTGCGTGACCGTTATCCACAGATCGCTCAAGACATTTTAGATGCTCAATAAGGAGAGGCGAATGCCAAATCAGCATACAGGCATCGACAAAGCACAAATTTTGACTGAAGCTTTGCCGTATATCCAACGCTTTGCGGGTAAAACCCTGGTGGTAAAATACGGTGGCAACGCGATGACGGATCCTGAGCTAGAAAGCTCTTTTGCACGTGACATCGTTTTATTAAAAACAGTCGGTTTAAATCCGATTGTGGTACACGGCGGTGGTCCACAAGTCGATTCTATGCTGAAACAGCTAGGTCGTGAATCTGACCGTATTGATGGTATGCGCGTGACAGATCCGGCAACCATGGAAGTGGTCGAGATGGTTCTGGGCGGTAGCGTAAACAAATCAATTGTGAACCTGATCAACAAACATGGTGGCCGTGCAATTGGTCTAACCGGTAAAGATGGCAACTTGCTGCGTGCCAAAAAGCTATTAATGGAAAAGACGGCTGAAGACGGTTCAATCCAAAAAGTGGACCTGGGTATGGTGGGTGAAGTCGTTGGCGTGAAAACTGACGTACTGGAAATGTTTACCAACAGTGACTTCATTCCAGTGATTGCACCACTCGGTGTCGATGAAGAAGGCAACACCTATAATATCAATGCGGATCTGGTTGCGGGTAAAGTGGCAGAAGCATTAGGGGCAGAAAAGCTGATTCTTCTGACCAATATTACGGGGGTGCTCGACGAAAATAAAAATCTGCTGACCGGTTTAACGACGCAGGAAGTTGATCGTCTGATTGAAACGGGTGTGATCTATGGTGGCATGATTCCTAAAGTCGGCTGTGCGCTTGATGCAGTAAAAGGCGGCGTGATCAGTGCACATATCGTGGATGGTCGTGTACCACATGCGAGCCTGTTAGAAATCTTTACTGATCATGGTGTAGGAACTTTAATTACCAATCGTTCTAATCCACATCGTCCATAAAGATAAATTGAATATCAAAGAGTCTCACTTGAGGCTCTTTTTTATTTCTTTTATTTTAAGATTTTGATCACTAGAAATATGAAAGTTAAATCTAAAGTATTTATTTTTAAGCTAAGTTTTGAAGCTTAAACTCCTTTTGCTAAATTAAATATAAAAAAATAGTTTATTAGCATTTTTAGCGCATAGCATTGCAATGATCGAGATTTGAAAAGGTTCAGCCTGTGATGCACAATAACCTTAAGAATACTCTGTGACCTGAATGAAGATTATGTGCCAGCTACTGGGAATGAATTGTGCGACACCAACAGATATTACCTTTTCATTTCGAGGTTTTTCTCAGCGGGCGGGGATTACCTCAGATCATTCTGATGGTTTTGGGGTTGCTTTCTTTGAGGATAAGGCCTGCCGATTATTCGTTGATAATCAGTCTGCTGTTGAGTCACCGATTGCAGAACTAGTGCGCAATTATCCAATCAAATCCCGTAATGTAATTGCACATATCCGTAAGGCGACGCAAGGCAAAATTAATCTGGAAAATTCGCATCCGTTTAGTCGTGAATTATGGGGACGACAATGGATCTTTGCCCATAATGGTGATTTAAAAGATTTTTTACCTGAGCTTTCTGGACGTTTTACGCCAGTCGGTAACACTGACAGTGAGCGCGCTTTCTGTTATTTGCTGGATCAGCTGGTGAAACATTTTGGTTATGATGAACCGAAGCTGGATCAGGTTTTTGATTTGTTGGCCGAGATTTCTCCATCCATTGCAGAGCATGGCACTTTTAATTTCTGTCTGTCCAATGGTCAGGCTTTATTTACCTATGCAACGACTAAACTGCATTGGCTGGTTCGTGAATATCCATTTAAGCCAGCCCACCTGATTGATATCGAAGTTGAAGTTGATTTTAGCCAAGTCACCACGCCTGAAGATCGGGTCGCTGTGATTACCACAGAGCCGCTAACGCAGAATGAAGAATGGACAGCATTTCAGGAAGGTGAAATGATTTTGTTCAGAGATGGAGCCAAATATCGTTCCCAATTGACACATGTCGCCCGTCTGGAAAGAGAACGTTTGGATCCTTCGCTTAAAAGAGTGACTAAAGCAGATTTATATTAAATCTGGTTAAAATTCGATATTAAAAAACAGGACATCGCTCCTGTTTTTTTGAATTTGATATTTATTTTATAGTGAAATCATTAAAATAAATAAACCATGAAATATAAAATCGATCAAAAAATACTTTATTCTTGTAGTCGGGTTTAAAATATAATTGATTGGATAAACAATGATTTACATTAATTAAGTAGAAAATAAACTGAAAACCAACCGATTTACTTCATTTTTATTTAAATCAATTAGATATATGATCTTTTTCAAGCGATAAATCATTAATATCAATAGGTGGTCGTAATGAAAATGAAATGGGTTCCAGATTATAATACTGGTATCGATGTGATTGACGATCAGCACAAACGAATTCTCGATTATATCAATGAGATTGATGGAATTGATGCCAATACCGATCGTGCTCGTATTAAACAGATTCTAGAAAATATTATTGATTATACCCAGTCTCATTTTACCTTTGAAGAATCACTTCAGGAAGAAGCGGGTTATAAATATCGTGTGCCACATAAACGTGTGCATGACCTGTTTATTAAAAAGATTGAATCTTATCGTGACCGTTTTGAATTGGGCCAATCTATTGAAGCGGAATTACATGAAGTATTATCTAAATGGCTGATCAATCATATTCAGCACGATGACGCGGATTATGTCGGTGCGGTAAAAGAAAATATGATGGGAATCATTAAAGATAAAGAAAAGAAAAAGGGTAAAAACTGGTTTGCCCGTTTCTTCTCATAACTCGATTGTTGTTAAAATAAAGATAAATCGGGAAAATAAAAAATAAAGCTTAATAATAAATTTGCGCAGCAAATCACGGGCATGGTGGTTTGCTTTTTTGTTTTTGATTTTCATCGCCTCACAAGGCAAAATAGCGCTAGATTTTTATAGGAATACATCATGCAGGACAATGCTATGTCAAAATGGTTATCGCCTCTGATGGCTTTCTGTTTATCCTTTCTTATTATTGCGACGCTCGCACCGATAACAGGTATTCAGATTGACCGTCAGCTTGATTTCTGGATGTTGTGGTTAGCGACCATGCTAATACTGGCCCTTCCAGTCTGTTATCTGGAAATTGCTCTGGCGAAACGCTCAAAAACCACTGCATTACAGGCATTGTCGAGCCTTACCCGTGAAGCTGATAGTTCTCAGCGCTGGCGGATCGTCGGCTGGCTGGCAGTTGTATTTATTCCGTTCCTTGCGGGTGCGATGCTCAATCATGCTTCTAATGTGATTGCAGTGGCCAATCTCGATGTTCAGCAGCCAGTGATTTTTGCGGTGCTGGCAATTGCTGCATTTGTATTGTCGCTGGTACCACGTTTAATTCTGGTTGGGATTACCACGATCGGCGTACTTGCATCTTTGATTATGGCGAATGTGATGGGAACTGAATTACCGGCTTGGCAGGTAACACCCGTCCAATTCGTAGAGTGGGGCAATGCCACTGTATTGGCTTTGGTGGCGAGTGGTCTAGGTATGGGGCTGTATTGGCAATCAAGTCTGGCTGTCGTAAAACAGCAGGATGTTGCGACTAAAACAGCCTTACCGATTTGGGTGGCGCAGCTATTAGCGATCATCGCCTTTGGTTTCTTTGCAGTAAAAGCTGAAATCCCTGCATTTGCTTTAATCGCAGCCATTGTCGCAGCCGCTGCTTTGCTTATGCAAATGGCACGTGAGCAATTACAGCAACGTCAAATGAATATTATCATTCAGTGGGCGATTGTGATCGCTGCCACCTTGGTCTGGTTAATTCCAAATGTTGCTCCAATTTTCAATAATCTGCTGATTCTTTGGGGACTGGTGATCAGTCTGATTTATGCCTTGTTTGCTGGCTGGATCATGAAGATTAGCCATTTGCGTAAATCGATGAACTTTAGCTCAGAAGCAGTGTATAACATCTGGCGTATTGCGGTTCGTATTGTCTTACCAGTATCAATTATTCTGGCGATTGTTGCGGTATTAGGACAATTTTTCTGATGACTGAGGCAATGATCTGGGTGGCCTATGCTACCCCGGAACAACAGTTTCATATTGCTGTACCTTTCCAGCCCGGCATGACTGCATTGGATGCAATTGAGCAAAGCGGAATCCGTGCACAGGTGGAATTGTCTGAACCTCTGAATCTGGGTATTTTTGGCGCTAAGCTACAGGATCATACCCAGCCATTGGCAGCAGGGGACCGGGTAGAGATTTATCGTGCTTTAACCATTAATCCCAAGGATATCCGCCGTAAACGCGCTGAGAAGAATCCGGTAGGACGTTATGCCAAAGGTAACCGTTTCAAGCAAAATAAACGTTCCGATTAGTGGAATGTGGCTTTATTGAACAGATGGTCTGATTATTTGATAAATCAATCTATTTAATTAAAAAAACCCCTGATCATACAGGGGTTTTTTTATGCAAAAGCGATTATAGTGGTGGGGCATTTAAGATCGCTTCTTTGGAACCTGGTAGACCTGGTTGAGATTCTGGAATGGTTTCCAGACCTTCAATACGCTCTACGATACCAGACTGATTAAAGTAAATTTTTAGATGCTGGCCTTGGGCTGCTGGGATCTTGGCTTTTTTAGCATAGGTTCCTGGGGTATAGTTGTAGATGTAGTCCCAGCGTAGCGGATTGAGCGGATCAGATACTGTTGGACTACCGAGCAGGAAACGCACCTGTTGGTGGCTCATTCCTACCTGAATTTTAGAGGCTTGTGCTTGAGTTAAAGGTGTTCCTTGAGGAATATCAACTTTGTACACACCTAATGTCGAACAGCCGACAAGCAATGAAGTGACGAATAACGTCAGCATGATTTTTTGCATTTTGCTACACTATCCCAAATTAATTATGATGCATTTGATCCAAGGATAGATCATACTGCATCTAAACTTTGTTGCCTATTCCAACTTTGATTTTGTTGAGAGACCTTTTTACATGCCTATTTCAAACCAAGATTTACGAAAAGCTGGACTGAAAGTTACCCTTCCACGAATTAAAATATTAGAACTATTAGAAAACTCTAGACGGCATCACCTTAGCGCTGAAGACATTTATAAGACTTTACTCGAACAAGGGGAAGACGTGGGTCTTGCAACTGTGTATCGTGTGTTAACACAATTTGAGGCAGCAGGGATTATCGAGCGTCATAATTTTGAAAATAATCATTCAGTTTTTGAAATTATGCAGGAAGATCACCATGATCACTTGGTTTGTCAAAATTGCAACAAAGTCGTTGAATTTACAAATGATGTGATTGAACATGAACAGCACGAAGTTGCGAAGAAATTTGGTTTTGCATTGACTGGACATTCACTTAATCTTTACGGTTATTGTGACGCGCCTGAATGTCAGGAAGCTTACCGTAAGAAATAATTCGACTTTAGGTTGAAACAAAAACAGGCTTTATTAAAAGCCTGTTTTTTTTGCTTTGAAAATGATCAGGTTTGACCATCAAAAGTAATATTGGAATGCGCACGTAATAAATGCTCGCCACCTTCTTCTGACAGTTTGATTTGCAGACGCAGGTCGTTTGGTGAGTCGGCGTGTTTTAGTGCATCTTTATAGCTAATCTGCTTGGCCTTATACAGGTCATATAATGCCTGGTCGAAGGTTTGCATGCCCAGTTCACGTGAACGCTTCATCAGATCCTTGATTTCATGCACATCGCCCTTACGGATCAGATCCGCAATCAATGGCGAATTGATCAGGATTTCAATCGCTGCACGGCGGCCATTACCATCGATAGTTGGAATTAGCTGCTGTGCCACAATGGCTTTCATGTTCAGGGACAGATCCATAAACAGCTGGCTGTGACGGTCGGCTTCGAAGAAGTGAATGATACGATCGATGGCCTGGTTGGCGTTGTTGGCGTGCAGGGTCGCAAAAACCAGGTGACCGGTTTCCGCAAAGGCAATCGCATAGTCCATGGTTTCACGAGAACGGATCTCACCGATCAGAATCACGTCTGGTGCTTGACGCAGGGTATTTTTCAATGCGACTTCAAAGGAGTCAGTATCAATGCCGACTTCGCGTTGGGTAATGATACAACCCTTATGCTGGTGCACAAATTCGATCGGGTCTTCAATGGTAATGATATGACCTTTGGAATTTTCATTACGGTAGCCAATCAAAGAGGCGAGGGAAGTTGATTTACCGGTACCGGTTGCACCCACAAAAATAATGATACCGCGTTTAGTCATTGCCAATTCTTTTAGAATAGGCGGTAATTTCAGCTCATCCATAGTCGGAATGACGGTTTCAATACGACGCAGTACCATACCTGGCTGATCGCGTTGCTGGAATGCGCTGACACGGAAACGTGCCGATTTGTCCGGGTTGCTGATGGCGAAGTTACACTCGCGTGTGTCCGCAAATTCCTTGCGCTGCTTCTCGGTCATGATTGAGTTAAGTAGCTGTCCCACAGCTGCACCCGGTAATTTTACCGAGCCAATCGGTACAATCTGACCATTAATTTTGATAGAGGGTTCAACATCGGCTGTAATGAACAGATCCGAGGCCTTTTTCTCTACCATGTAGTTGAGTAAGCCGTTAAAGTCCATGATAAAACCCCAAAAAAATTAATTATTCTTATAAGAATGATTCAGGCTGTTTTGCTGCAGTACGGGCGACTTGCGGACTGATAATGCCTTTCGATACCAGCGTTTTCAGGCTTTGATCCAGCGTGGTCATGCCATAGTTGGCACCGGTTTGAATCGCAGAGTACATCTGTGCCACTTTGTTTTCACGGATCAGGTTACGGATCGCCGGAATACCGATCATGATTTCGTGTGCAGCCACACGACCACCCCCATTTTTCTTCAATAGGGTTTGCGAAATAACAGCTTGCAGCGATTCAGACAACATGGCACGCACCATGTCCTTTTCTTCAGCAGGGAATACGTCAATCACACGGTCAATGGTTTTTGCTGCTGAGGTGGTATGCAGGGTACCGAAGACCAAGTGACCGGTTTCCGCAGCAGTGAGTGCCAGACGGATGGTTTCAAGGTCACGCATCTCACCGACCAGAATAATATCCGGGTCTTCACGTAATGCAGAACGTAATGCTTCATTAAATCCATGCGTGTCACGATGCACTTCACGCTGGTTGATCAGACATTTTTTTGATTGGTGTACAAATTCGATTGGATCTTCGACGGTCAGGATATGGTCATAGCGGTTGTCATTGATATAGTCCAGCATCGCTGCAAGCGTCGTTGATTTACCCGAACCGGTTGGTCCTGTCACCAGTACAATACCACGTGGATATTCACAGATATCTTTAAAGATCTGGCCCATACCTAGATCTTCAATGGTCAGTACTTTAGATGGAATGGTACGGAATACTGCGCCTGCACCGCGGTTCTGGTTAAATGCGTTCACACGGAAACGGGCTACGCCTGGAACTTCAAAAGAGAAGTCAGTTTCCAGATTTTCTTCATAATCACGGCGTTGCTTGTCATTCATGATGTCGTACACTAGTTTGTGTACTTCTTTATGTTCTAGTGCAGGCAGGTTGATGCGGCGTACTTCCCCGTCCACACGAATCATGGGTGGTAAACCTGCTGATAAGTGTAAATCCGACGCACCATTTTTAGCAGAAAAGGCTAACAGTTCTGTAATATCCATAAGGTCCCCGAGTTCATTAAAATGTTATTTATTTTGCTAGAATAATAAGGCTTTCCCACAGCTTAACCAACACTTAGTTGATGAGCAAGGGAAAAAAATCCGCACGAAATGAGAACCCCATCAATGAATATGCTGCAACAGTCACGAAATCAGGTTTTAGCTCAGATCCAGTCCGCCTGCGCTCTGGCGGGGCGTGAGCCGGATTCGGTGCAACTTCTGGCCGTCTCCAAAACCCAGCCTAGCCCTGTGCTGGCAGAAATGTATCAGGCTGGTCAGCGTGCCTTTGGTGAAAACTATTTACAGGAAGCACTGGAAAAAATCACGGCACTCAAAGACCTGGATATTGAGTGGCATTTTATCGGTCATGTGCAGCGCAACAAGACCAAACATCTGGCAGAAAACTTTGCCTGGGTGCATGGGGTGGATCGTCTGATTATTGCTGAACGTTTATCTAATCAGCGTAGTGATTCTCAAGCTGCACTTAATATCTGTCTGCAAGTCAATATTGATGGGCAGGATAGCAAGGACGGTTGTCAGCCTGAGGAAGTGGCCGATCTAGTAGCACAGATCAGTCAATTACCGAATTTGCGCTTACGTGGTCTGATGGTCATTCCTGCGCCAGAAAATACTCAGGCTTTCGCAGATGCCAAAGCCTTGTTCGAGCAGGTCAAAAGCCATCATGCAAAACCTGAAGACTGGGATACTTTAAGTATGGGGATGTCTGCCGACATGACCGAGGCGATTGCAGCAGGTTCTACCATGGTACGTGTGGGAACTGCCTTGTTTGGCGCACGTCCTAAAAAAGCGGACTGATTTGTACTGACAATTGAGTTTTGGGAAAGCGTTATTGCAGAGTAGTTGATAACGCTTTTTTTCTTTGGGGTTCCAGCCATTTGGCCATGAACCAGGCAAAGAAAATTAAGCTGCACATGCTCATAAATAAGGATAAAACGGCACCCTCAAGACCATGATCAAGCGTTGCAGGAAAGCAGCCTAGAATAAAAAGCAGTAAAGGGAAATGAGTGACATAAAGTGTATAGGAGAAATTTGCAGACTGAGGCCAAACTGGTTGATATTGGCTTTGTTGATGTTGCAGCTGCACAATCCAGCAGACAAAGGCGAGTCCCATACACAGGTTAAACGGCACAAAATAATTTACACGATATAAGTCAGCCTGTTCAATGACATGAAACTGGTAAGCATCCGCACAGGCAATTATAAATGCCAGACCAAATAGGCCCAATTTAATGGGTTGTAGTCGACTTAAAAAACGCAGCTGGATCTGCCGGAATGAATTGGCAAAGGCAACTAGCCAGAGCAGGAAATAAAACAGAAACTGATAGTTCAGTAGAGAAAGCCCTAGAAGCAAGATAAAAAAGCCGATTTTAGCGATTCCAGAATCTTTTAAAAAAGGCAGAAATCCGGCCAGCACATAAAACCAGACTTCAAAGCTCAGGCTCCAGAGCGGTGCATTGGCAGATACCGTCGGTGTAATAAAGCCATTGAGAAAGAAGAAAGAACCCAAAAAATCCTGAGTATCAATGTTATAGGCAGTCCGAATCATCATGCCAAAACTGTTCTGGAACTCATGGCTATGTGAAGCAAAAAATGTAGGTGCTAGTGCATATAGAAGCAGACTGAAAGCGGATGCAAACAGAAAGGGCGGTAAAATGCGGCGATAACGCTGCCATATATACTGCCGCAGATTAAAATTTTCATGTTTTTGGATGTTGTTCTGGATTGATGTTCCGATTAAATAGCCACTGAGCACAAAAAAGATCATCACAGCAGCCTGGCCTAATAGACGTACCCAGGAATATAGGCTCAGATCAAAAGGCGCGATAAAAGCCTGAAAACTATGACTGAATAGCACCACAATGGCACTGATACCCCGTAAGCTCTCAAGTTGTAAGCTGAAATAGGGCGAGAGCTTGTTCGGGATAGAGTTCATGCTTTAACCTATAATCTGAATGGTACTGGCACCGGCACCGACCGGTTTAACCTGAATCTGAACCGGAATCCGTTCATGCATCTCCTGTACATGTGAAATTAGCACCACTTTACGGCCCTGACTCTGCAAATGATCCAGTGCATTCATGACCATATGTAAGGAAGCCGGGTCTAAAGTACCAAAACCTTCATCAATAAATAGCGATTCTAGTTTCATTGAGCCGGAAGCCATATTGGCAATCGCCAAGGCCAGAGCCAGAGAGACCAGGAAGGTTTCACCGCCAGAGAGTGACAGGACAGGACGCACTTCGCTGTTCATATCCAGATCGATAATCGCCAGACTTAAACTGTCTGGAATCCGGTACAGCTGATAACGCGGAGCCAGGGGCTGTAATTGCTGATTGGCATATTCGACCAGAATATCCAGGTGATGTTCCTGCGCGATTTTCTGGAATTTGGTGCCTTCCTTATGGCCGATCAGGTCATAGATCCGACCCCAACGATATTCTTCAGCTTTGACCTGTTCAATCTGATGCTGGTAGCGTTGTAAGGTCGATTGGTTATTGGCATGTATTCTTAATTTGGTGGCAACCTCATTACAGGCATTTTCCTGTTCAGCTTTTTCCTGTGCCAGACTACTTAAGCGCAGTTCAACTTCTTCAAAGCTAAGTTCAGGCTTGGATTTCAAATGATGCTGATATTGTTCTTCCAGAATGTCCCAAGCCGTTTTGGCATTTTCAACCACCTGATGTTGTGCCTGTAATTGCTGGCGAATTTGCTGATGCTGTTGCAAGTCAATATTCAGGCAATGCTGGATATACTCGGCATCAAACGCAGGATGTATATTTTGCCAGTTCTGAATAGATTGCTGGCATTGCCTAATCTGCTGTTCTAGTTGCTGAATCTGAGTGATGAAACTCTGTTTTTTCAGTTCAGCTTGTTGCAAATGCTGATCATGCTGCTGGGTCATCAGACTCTGTGCCCGTAATTGTTCATCCAACGCCTGTTGTTGTTGCTCCAAACGGTCACGCCATTCTTGTGCCTTAGGATATGTCTGACCGGCATGGGTAAGGGTCAGATGGTTGAGCTGTTCACGTAGCGCTTTACCCATATTCAGCGCCGTATCCATCTTTTGCTGTAACTGTGCATCATATTGTTGATGCAGGCTGAGCTGATCACGTGTTTTTTCAATCTGCTGGTTTAAGCTTTGGATGTGAGTCTCTAGGGTTTTGAATTCCTGAGACTGTTTCTGACGTTGTTGCAGTTGTTGGGATAACTGCTGACAGCTTGATGAGGCATCAGTAATCCAGGATTTCTGCAAGGACTCAGGCAGTAGATTAAGAACCGGATGAATCATTTGTTCTAGCTGTAAATGCTGCTGCATGCTAAAAAGTAGCTGATCCCGCTGTTGCTGTTGCTGACGCCACTGTTTCCAGTCACTTTGCTGATTTTGCAGGGTCTGTGCTAGCTGCTGTTGCTCTTGTTGAAGTTGAAGCACATGCTGGCCAAGCTGTTGCTGCAAATGATCTGTACTCTGGTTTAAATCAAACAGCAAATCAAATTGCTGCAAATCCTGATTTAACTGAACCTTCTGCTGTTGTAGTGTCGTATTGAGCTGACTGCTGCGTTGCTGATGTTGCTCAATTAAGGTTTGTAGTTGAGATTGCTGGATTTGTGCTTGCTGCCATGTCTGAGTCAGTTGCTGTAGTTTTTTCTGAGCTTCCTTAAGCTGCTGGTCATGTAGCTGTTGCAAAGCATTTTCTAGCAGTTCCTGATGCTGTACAAAAGGATGCTCATGACTGCCACAGACCATACAAGGCTCATTTGGTTTCAGCTGTGCACGTAACTCCTGAACACTTTGTGCCTGTAATAAACGTTGATGAACCAGTACTTGTTGCAATTGTTCGAAAGCCTGTTCTGCTTCCTGACGTTGTTGCTGTAATTGAACCAGCTCAGTTTCTAGTTGCTTTAAGCGGTCATGATAGCTTTCTAACTCGCGGTTCAATTGCAGGCTTTCAGTTTCTAAGCCAGCCATTTGCTGTACAGTGCGCATTAAAGCTTCAAGCTTCGAATGCTGGGTACTGAGTTGCTGCTGTTGCGTATGGAACTGTTGGATCTGCTGTTCAAGCTGATCCAGATGAGTATAACGCTGAGTGAGTTCCTGCAAGCTAGCAGATAAAGCCTGTTGCTGCTGTTCCAATTCAGGCCGGCTGGATTGGAAAAGTGCCGGGTGCTGCCGCATGAATTTCTGGTGCAGTTCCTGATAATCCTGTAAGCGTTGCAGAGTCGCCTGGGGTTCGTCATCAAAAACCGCTAAAAAGCTCTGTTGTTCTAGTTGCTTTTGAATCTGCTGGTACTGAGCCTGAACCTGTTGTAACCGTTGCTCAGTCTGCACCAGTTGATTCTGAACAGGCTGAATCTTCTGGGTTCTATAGGTCTGCTGTTCAGCTGCAAGCTGTCTGTACTGATCGCCAATCGACAGCATTTCATGATCCAGCTTGAGTCCCTGATTCAGATAAGGTTTGATCTTCTGGAACTCTTGTTCATGCTGTTGTTGCTGTTGCTGAATGTGCTGCAACTTGTGCTGTTCGCTATCACGTTGCTGTTGAACTGCTGTGAATTCGGCAACAAAGTTTTGCTGCTCAATCAGTAAATAGCTACGCTGCTTTTGAAACTGCTGTTGCTGGACAAACTGTTCCCGAATCTGCTGAAACTGGTCCAGTTGATCTAATAACTGTTTTTGCGGTGCCATCTTCTGTTCAGCATCCAGTTGAACCGTATAGATTTCTTTTTTTGCCTGAATTTCAGTATAAAGATAATGCTGCTGGCGATGCCATTTCAGGTCATTTTCCAGTACCTTTTCGCTCTGGTTTAGATGCTCAACCACCTGTTTTAAAGTCGTGTGTTGCTGCTGTAAGGCAGAAATATCTTCTTCAGATAACAGTTCCAGATGACCGATTAATTTTTCCAGGTCAGCACGTTTCTGCTTCACTTCACTGTGTTTTTCAAATGCTTTCTGGCTGACCAGACTGAAAATCTGAGAATTGGTCAGATATTCGAGTAAATCGGCACGTTCATTATCTTTGGCTTTTAGAAAGGCACCAACTTCGGACTGTGCCAGCAAAACCGCACGGGTAAATTGCTCGAAACTCAGGCCAACCAGTTTTTCAATCAGCGGTGTGCATTCAGAAATTTTCTGGTTCAACACACGTTGATCATCCAGACAGGTAATGGCACGATCGACCTTTAAATTACCATCCACTTTCTGCCGGGCACGACGAATTTCCCAACGTGCGGTATAACGTTTTTGGTCTAGGGCAATAAATTCAAGCTCGGCAAAACCCTGTACGCAGCCGCGGCGCAGAATATTTTTGGAATCCTTGATCGAGACATCCTGACCACCTGCATCTTTCAGACTGCCTGTCGCGCCTTTTAAACGTGGAATTTCGTTGTACAGCGCCAGGCACATGGCATCGAGCAGGGTAGATTTTCCAGCACCGGTTTTTCCAGTAATCGCAATCAATCCGGCATGTGCCAGTGGATTCGATTCAAAATCAATATGATGCGTACCAGCGAGAGAGGCGATGTTATTTAGGCTCAGACGGATAATTTTCATGGCTGATCCTAAGCTTGTTGTTTTTGTGCAAGTTCATGTTGGGCTTCGACCAATAACTGCTGAAAATCCTGCTGCACCGAATGATCGTGGCTATAGCCCATTTTTTCCCAGATATTGAAAAACAGTGTTTCTGGTGTTGGAGGTGCCAAGTCAATTTTAGAGCTATCGGTCTGATCTTCTGCTTGTCGTTGATAAATCCGGCTGATGCGTAGCAGACGATAACGATCTGGTGGCAGTACCTGTTCAATCTGCTGACGTAAATCTACCGGTGGCGGTGCATCGGTAGTGTATTCAATTTCCAGAAAATGTCGTGCTGCCAGATGCTCAATTTCCCCAGTCGGCAGTGCTTTTACTTTGCTGAGCAGATTTTCCAGATTTTCCCGAATTCTAAATAGCTCGACAGTACGAGGAACTTTCAGCGCTTCAAACTGAAAACGCTGTTCAGCATTTTGTTCAGGATCGATTCTGACTTCAACAACCTGATGCGAATAGTTGATCTCACTAAAGGATAGGGGAATCGGGGAGCCACTATAGCGAATATGCGGCTGACCGACTTTCTGCGGTTTATGCAGATGTCCCAGAGCGACATAGTCAATGACTTCATCAAATAGCGCCGTTGAGAGAGCCTCTTCATTGCCGACAATAATGGGGCGTTCCGAATCGGAAGTTTCACCGCCTTGCATATGTGCATGTGACATAAGAATCAGTGCCTGATGTGGCTGCTTACGTGCTTTGGCTTCGGCAATCAACTGTTGGTGCAGATAGCTGATGGCATTCTGGCTATTATGGGTATGTTCATTAATACCGGTAATTTCGGCACTGCGCAAATAAGGTAGAGTTAGGCACCAGGCAATAATCTCTTGCTGCTGGTCATAAATCGGAACCAGCAAACGATCCAGATCAAGAGCATTGTCCGCAGTCCGGCCGACAATACCCACCGCTTTGGCATTGAATTTAGTGAGTAAAGGCTGAACCTGTTCAATCCGGTAACCTGAATCATGGTTGCCGGCAATCATCAGGGTTTGCATATGCGGTGCCAGCTCATGAGCATCGGCAAGGAACTGGTATAGCTGTCTTTGGGCACTGGAAGCGGGATTGATGACATCAAAAATATCACCGGCAATCAGTAGGGCATGTGGCTGTTTTTCCTTGATTTGTTCAAGGAGCCAATTCAGGAATTGTGCATGTTCAAATTCACGGTCATGGTTATGGAAAAACTGTCCCAAATGCCAATCAGAAGTATGTAGAAAATGAACTGCCATGTATACCCACCTTTATTTTTGCCTTCCTACTATAGAAAAAAGCCCAGCTAAAAATCTACTTGAAAAAAATATTTTGATCTATTTCATTGCTGCCCGTCATTAAAACTATTTTCAGCGTAGTTTTGAATATTAGAATAATATCTATGAAATCAATAAAATATGATGTTTATATATAAAGTATTGAATACAGCGTTTTTATTTTAAATTTTACTTCAGGCATTTTTCATAGCATCTGGGTAGCAGAACCAATATTTTTTATAAAAATTGCTAAAAACAGACTTGAAAAAATGCAGCCGATCATTATTTTATGCTGCATAAGAAGCTGATAAAAATTTGCAGGCGAATTGCTAAAAACGGTTCGTCCAAAAAATAAAAACCGACGATTCGAGTGATGATGAAATCGTCGGTCAAAGATT
This sequence comes from Acinetobacter sp. YH12249, assembly GCF_013417475.1. Classification (NCBI taxonomy): domain Bacteria; kingdom Pseudomonadati; phylum Pseudomonadota; class Gammaproteobacteria; order Moraxellales; family Moraxellaceae; genus Acinetobacter; species Acinetobacter sp. YH12249. The sequence continues at coordinate 51,556 of NZ_VPDX01000009.1, forward strand.
TGTGTATAGTGAAAATTTTGGCTGCTATTCAAAATTTTCTAAAACACTGGACTTATTGCTTTAGCAAAGAGAACGAAAATTTGTGGATGCCAGTCCAAATTTCCGAACCTTGTACCCTATATAACGTCAGCATCTCGCTTTAGGTTGACAATAAAATGAAAAAAAAATTAATTTTTTTTATACTAGTTGATTAATTGTCCTTGAGTCCTACTAATGGTGCCTCTAACTCGCTATTTTCTCTGGTTTTTCTTCCTATGCTTTATTTTTACCTGCATTTGCGGGGTCGTGGCGGCGTTAATGCCGACTGGCATGGGCGCAGTATTAACCATTGTGCCTTATCTGGTGGCGATGATCTGGGTACTGTTTAATTTTTTAAAAAAGGAACAACGGGCGCCAACCCAAGCAGAACGTAAAAAATTCACCTTAGGATTCAGTCTGATTTACTGGGGCTATAATCTGGTATTTTTAATTCTAGGGATTGCTATTGCGACGCGTTCCAATCCGAATGCCTGGCAGGACTTTTTACTATATCTGCAACAGCCCCAATTTATGAGTATTGTCGTGATCATGTTCCTGCTCATCGCGATTCCGCTTTATCTGCTGACCTACTGGTTTTATGGCAAACAGGCACAGCGTATGGCAGCAAAAATGTTTGGCTAAGATTTCGACTCTTTATATCAAAATCGTTGAGATTAAATTCAAGATGCTAAATCAGGCTATATAGAAAATTAGAAGTTTTCTGTATGGCATGATGAGACAATTTTGCATTCATCGACCCATATCACTTTCCCGAATATTCTGATTCATAAGTGACGTATAATTTGAGCAATACAATAATAATGGCACAGAATAACCATGTATAAACCTGTAGTCCTCATGACAGGCGCCAGCGGTTTTATTGGCAGCCATCTGGTGAAATTTTTACTGGCTCGTGATTATGCCGTGATCGGCCTGACCCGGCAGAAAAAATTGCGAGAAGAGCATCCTGATTTTCACTGGATTAATAATCTGGAAGAATTGAAAAATCATCAGATTGACTATGTGATTAATCTGGCTGGTGAAAGTATCGGTCAGGGTCGCTGGACAGCCGCCCGGAAAAAGAAATTGCTGGACAGTCGGCTAAATACCACCAGGCAGTTATATGACTATCTAGAGAAAAATCAGATTAAGCCCAAACGTATTATTTCGACTTCAGCGGTCGGCTACTATGGAATCGATCCGCAAGAACACTGGGAGACGGTGTGTACTGAACAAAGTCCACCACAATCCATTTTTATGTCAGAACTGTGTGAGAAATGGGAAAAACTGGCCTTGTCCTATACCGGGCAGGACACCAAAATTGTTCGCTTTGCTGTGGTGTTTGGTCAAGGAGGCGGGATTCTTCCGCAGATGTTATTGCCAATTAAGCTGAATATATTTGGCCGGATTGGTCATGGGCGTCAGCCGGTGACCTGGGTACATCTACAGGATGTCATGCGGGCGATCGAATTTCTGATGCAGCAGCCGACCCAGCAACAGGTATTTAATGTGGTGGCACCTGAAAAAGTCAGTCAGGCGCAATTTGTCCGGATCGCAGCACAGGTGCTGAAGCGTAAACCTTTATTACCGTTACCAGCTTGCAGTATGAAAATGATGCTAGGTGAACAGTCACAACTGATTCTGAATGGTCAATATGTCCAGCCCAAAGCTTTGCAGGAAGCCGGATTTGAATTTAGCTATCCGACCCTGAAAGAAGCCTTGATTGAAATTTTAAACCGTTAAAGAGTGCGGCTGTAAACGCTGTACCGGACTATAAGGCTGTGGATCTACGATGGTCGGTTGTTCCAGGATTAACTGAGACAGCAATTTTCCAGAAGCAGCACCCATACATAAGCCATTACGGAACTGGCCAAAATTGGTCCAGAGATTGTTCAGATGCGGAATTTTGCCGATATAGGGAATGCCATCCGGGGAGCTTGGTCGTAGACCAGCCCACTGTTTCACAATTGGGAAATCAGCCAGCTCCGGTACCATTTCCAGGCAGGCTTCCAAAATATCCTGACGGATTTCAGCAGAAGGCGAAGTATCAAAACCGACCTGACGCATGCTGGAACCACACAGTACATGACCATCACGACGTGGAATCAGATACATGACCTTGTTCATGCACATGGTTGGTAGCCAGTTTTCTGGTGTTTTAAAGAGCAACATCTGGCCTTGAACCGGATGAACTGGAATGTCCAGACCGAGCTGTTCAGACCAGCGTGCAGACCATGCACCGGTGGCAATGACGAACTGATCTGCTTTAAAGCTCAGGCCATTTTTAGTGGAAACACTGTGTACATGATCTTGCTGGATATTTAGCTGACTAATATTGCAATGCTCTTGCCAAGTGACACGCGGATGCTGTTTAAGGTAAGCAATAATGGACTGTAACAGTCGCGGATTGCGGATATTGGAAAGTTCTGGAAAATAGATCGCCTGTTTAAATTTCGGATCTACTTTGGAATTGATTTGCTGGATTTGAGGCTGATTCAGATATTCGGCATGTTGCTGTGGATCCTGATATTGCTCGGCATAGCGCAGTCCAATTTCAAAATCCGTTTCATCAAAAATCAGCATACCGGTTTCGTGAATCTGGAAATCAATGCCAGTCACCGGTTGCAGTTTCTGGTTCCATTCCTGATACAACGGTTTGGCATGGCGGGCGAGGGCATTAACGGCATTAGGATAACGCCAAGGATACATTGGGGAGAGGATACCACCTCCGGCCCAAGAGGCTGCCTGTCCAGCCGCTTGCTGATCGAAAATCGTAATAGAACATCCCTGTTCAAGCAATTCCAGAGCTGACATCAAACCGGTGATGCCTGCTCCGATAATGGCGATATGCATTGCGCCAAGGTCCTTCTATTTTATTTCATGTCTTTCAGTTTGAGCGCCGCTTCTTCCGCGAAGTAGGTCCAGATACCATCTGCACCGGCACGGCGGCAGCACATCAGGGATTCAAGAATCACGCTATCAGATAACCAGCCATTCTGAATCGCAGCAGCCAGCATGGCATATTCACCACTAACCTGATAAATAAAGGTAGGTACACCGAAGGTATCTTTGACTTCACGAACCACATCCAGATAAGGCATACCCGGTTTAACAATCACCATATCTGCACCTTCCTGGATATCGAGAGCAATTTCATGCAGTGCCTCGGCACGGTTACCGAAATCCATTTGGTAATTGTATTTATTGCCGCCTTTCAGGTTGCTGGCAGAACCAACCGCATCACGGAATGGACCGTAGAAACTAGACGCATATTTGGCTGAATAAGCCATAATAGAGGTATAGATATGGCCATTCTGTTCAAAGGCCTGACGAATTGCACCGATGCGGCCATCCATCATGTCACTTGGCGCGACAATATCAGCACCGGCTTCGGCATGGCTTAAAGTCTGCTTGATCAGTGCTTCAACCGTTTCATCATTCAGCACGTAACCGGTTTCATCAATGATGCCATCCTGGCCATGCGTGGTATAAGGGTCTAGCGCGCCATCAGTGATCAGCACCATTTCCGGTAATTCTTTTTTCAGCAGGCGAACGGTCTTCTGTACCAAGCCATCTTCATGCCAAGCCGCTTCTGCAGTCAGGCTTTTATCTTCTTGGGGTGTGACCGGAAACAGCGCCAGTTTATTGACACCCAGTTCCAGTAAACGTTCTGATTTTTTTAACAACAAGTCAGCAGACAGGCGCTGCACATTTGGCATACTTGGAATGTCTTGGGTCTGGTTTTGTCCCGGCAGCACAAATACTGGATAAATCAAGTGATCAGCACTGAGATGGGTTTCACGTACCATAGAACGTAAATGCTCATTTTTACGAATACGACGCATGCGAGTTGCAGGAAACGCGGGACGATTGAACGTATAGGTCATAAAAATCTCAGTAATCAGTATTAAACTAGGCCCCTATTGTAGCCCTATCTGAATTTTTTGGGCATAAATTAGCGGTTTTTTATTGTTGTAGCTTCGGGCAGACTTATGACTAAGACAGAAAGAAATTGGACAGGTAATATACATTTAGGTGCAAAAGTGGATATTGAAGTGGTCTTAAACCAGCTGGTACACGCTTTTAATACCTCTCCTTTTTTTAAGCATAATGGCATGACCATGCGAGTGGTCGATGGTCAGATCGAAGCATATGTTGAAATGCAGGATTTCATGATTGGCAATGTGGCATTTCAGATTCTGCATGGTGGTCTTGCAGCGACCATACTCGACAGTATTGGCGGAATTGTGGCGATGGGTGAGCTGTATAAGAAAGCCGAACCGGAAACTATTGCCGATACGATTAAAAAGGTATCACGTCTGGCGACGGTAGATATGCGCGTGGATTATCTGGCACCCGGTCGTGGTAAATATTTTATTGCCCGTGCAGAAACCTTACGTTTGGGGCGTAAGGGCTGCACCATGCGCATGACCATGGTCAACGATGATGACAAGCCGATTGCCACAGCGATTGCTTCATATGCCTATTAATTAAGTTTATCTCCTCGATCCTGGCTCACTTCGGGCCCGAACTAAGCCCTTATTCCTGGAATAGGGGCTTAGTTTTTTAAACTTCCGAGTAATATTTTTTTGCATATTTTCTAATTTTTATTATTAGAATGCATGAAAATTAAATTAATACGGCTTTCTCATTTTACCCATTGATCAATAAACGGGATATGAATCTATACATTCATGTCAGTGCTGGTCAGTGTGGCTGCGTGACCAAGTCTGTTGGATTTAGGAAAAAATCAATGACAGATGTACAAGACACCCTGCCAGAAAACGCATCAGATACAACTTCGGATCAAGCTTTAAAAAATAAACGTAAAAAAGCCCTGAGTATTGTTGCCCTCCTTATGGTGATTGCACTGGTGCTGTTTCTGGTGTGGAAATTCTTTCTGAACAATTCAGTCAGTACTGAAAATGCTTATGTCGGTGCTGAAACGGCTTCTATCACGTCTATGGTGAGTGGCCAGGTTGCTGAAGTACTTGTCCATGATACCCAAGCGGTCAAACAGGGCGATATCCTGGCCAAAATCGATGACCGTGATGCCAAAATTGCAGTGGCTCAGGCACGTGCAGAACTGACCAAAGCCAAGCGCCAGTACAAACAGACTGCGGCCAATAGCGGGGCTTTAAGCTCACAGATTGGGGTTAGTGATGATGCAATTCGCAGTGCCGAAGCCCAGCTGGCTCAGGCTCAGGCAGCCTTACATAAAAGCACAAGATGAATATACGCGTCGTGAAAAACTCAGTGCGAGCGGTGCAGTGTCTAAAGAAGAACTCAGTACAGCACAATCTGCATTGGATACGGCCAAAGCTGGCGTAGCTTCTGCTGAAGCGGGTCTGGCACAAGCAAGATCCAGCCAGAAAGCCGCACAAAGCAATTTAGCGGCGAATGAAGCCTTGATTCAAGGCGCGAATGAAAATTCGACTCCTGATGTACTTGTGGTTGAAGCCAAACTGAAACAGGCCGAGCTAGACTTAGAACGTACTGTAATTAAAGCACCTTTTGATGGGGTGGTTTCACGCCGTTCAATTCAGGTGGGTCAACGTGTTGCGCCAGGTACAATGCTGATGATGGTCGTACCAGTAGATCAGCTCTATGTTGATGCCAATTTCAAAGAAAGCCAGCTGGAAAAAGTCCGTGTCGGGCAGAAAGCTGAACTGACGTCTGATCTGTATGGTAAATCGGTGAAATATCACGGCACTGTGGTTGGCTTCTCTGGCGGTACAGGTTCAGCTTTTGCTCTGATTCCGGCTCAGAATGCCACAGGCAACTGGATTAAGGTGGTACAGCGTTTGCCAGTGCGTATTCAGCTGGATCCGAAAGAGCTGGCTGAGCATCCGCTACGTGTGGGTCTGTCGATGGAAGCTGAAATCCACTTCAAGAAGTAATTCCCGATGAATAAATATGTTCCATATGGGAATCTGACTGGCGGCAAGCTGATGCTGGCAGCCTTTGTGCTGGCATTGGCCAATTTCATGGTCGTGCTGGACATGACCATTGCCAATGTCTCGGTGCCGCATATTACCGGTAGTCTGGCGGTATCCAGCTCACAAGGCACCTGGGTCATTACGTCTTATGCAGTTGCAGAAGCGATCTGTGTACCTTTAACAGGCTGGCTGGCGGGGCGCTTTGGTAGCGTACGCCTGTTTGGTGTCTGCTTGCTCGGCTTTACCATTTTTTCAATTCTGTGCGGGATTTCAACCAGTCTGGAAATGCTGGTGTTTTGCCGGATCGGGCAGGGGCTGTTCGGTGGCCCAATCATGCCGCTGAGCCAGACTCTATTGCTACGCATCTTCCCACCTGAAAAACAATCCCAAGCGATGGGCATGTGGGCGATGACCACTGTTGTTGGTCCAATTCTTGGTCCAATTCTCGGTGGTACCATCAGTGATAACCTGTCCTGGCACTGGATTTTCTTTATCAATATTCCAGTGGGTCTGTTTTGTGGTCTGGCTGCATTGAAGATATTAAAGCCAGCAGAAACTGAAACCAATGCTTTGAAGATTGATAAAGGTGGTTTGTTCTTACTGATTCTTTGGATTGGTGCGCTGCAATTGATGCTGGATCTCGGTCATGAACATGACTGGTTTAGTAGTTCCTTTATTGGGACCTTGGCAGTGCTTGCCATAGTCGGTTTAATCATCTTTACTATCTGGGAACTGACTGAACGGCATCCGATCGTAGATATCCGGATTTTCCGATATCGCGGGTTTACCTTTGCTGTGCTGTCATTGGCCTTTGCCTTCGGTGCCTTCTTTTCCAGTATTGTTCTTATTCCGCAATGGGTGCAGATCAATCTAGGTTATACGGCCACTTGGGCAGGTTATTTAACCGCAACCATGGGTTTTGGTAGCCTGTTGATGTCACCGATTGTGGCGAAGATGGCGACCAAATATGATCAGCGCATTCTGGCCAGTTTCGGTTTGACCTTGCTCGCCGTTGTGACTTTGATGCGGGCATTCTGGACTACGGATGCTGATTTTATGGCATTGGCCTGGCCACAGATTCTGCAAGGTTTTGCGGTGCCATTCTTCTTCATCCCACTCTCCAATATGGCGTTGGCCTCAGTACAGCCGCAGGAAATGGCTTCAGCGGCTGGTTTGATGAACTTTCTGCGGACCATGGCTGGAGCGATCGGAGCTTCAATTGCAGTCACGATCTGGGATGATCATAGTAAAGTGGCCCGCAGTGAGCTGGTCGGTAAACTGAATGTCGAAGAAACTCAGAATACCTTAATGGCACAGGGCATGAGTTCGGACAGTGCCTTGGGTTATATTTCCAGTCTGGTGGATAAAGAAGCATTAACGCTGTCTGCTAATCACCTATTTTTGATTTTGGCGATGGTTTTTATTTTTGCTGCTTTAATCGTCTGGTTGGCACCACGACCCAAAGCGGGTGTGGGTGGAATGCCATCACATTAATATTTTCCAACATAAAAAACCGCTAACTATTTAGCGGTTTTTTTCGATCTTATAAATCTGATTTGGCCCGTTTCAAAGCATTTTGCCATTTGGCTAAATGTGCTTCACGTTCATCATTCTGCATTTTTGGTTCAAAGGCGCGATCTAGCTGCCAGGACTGAGAGATTTCATCAAGGCTGGAAAATACGCCAGATTTTAAACCAGCCATCGCTGCTGCACCCCAAGCGGTGGATTCCAGCATTTTTGGACGCATGACAGGCACATTCAGCAGGTCAGCCTGGAACTGCATCAGCATATCATTACAGCTGGCGCCACCATCGACGCGTAGTTCTTTTAAAGGATGGGCAATATCCGATTGCATCGCAGTCAATACATCGGAGACCTGAAAGGCAATCGATTCCAGCGCGGCGCGGGCAATATGGGCCTTATTGGTTCCTCGTGACATGCCACAAAGCAGGGCACGGGCTTCACTATCCCAATGCGGTGCACCCAATCCGGTAAAAGCAGGAACTAAGACCACGCCGTCAGTATCTTCAACTTTACAGGCCAACTTCTCTATATCACTGCTTTTTTGAATGATGCCAAGCCCATCACGTAGCCATTGCACCACTGCACCGGCCATAAAAACACTACCTTCTAAGGCATAACTGGTCTGTTCCTGTGCCTGCCAGGCGAGGGTAGAAAGCAATTTATTCTGGCTGAGCTGAATGTCATGGCCGGTATTAAATAGCATAAAACAGCCAGTGCCATAGGTATTTTTTGCCATACCGGGTTCGAAACAAGACTGGCCAAACAAGGCAGATTGCTGATCACCCAGAATGCCGGTAATGGGAATGGTGGCTCCTAACAAACCCGGTGCTGTATCTGCAATATGACAATCGGAACTGATGATTCGTGGCAGGACTGAAGCAGGGATATTAAATAGGTCGAGTAGTTCCTCATCCCAGCGTTGAGTATGCAGATTCATCAACATGGTACGGGACGCATTACTGGCTTCGATGATATGCTCGGCACCTTGAGTCAGGTTCCAGATCAGCCAGCTATCAATAGTGCCAAAAGCGACATGACCTTGTTCTGCAAGTTCACGTAAGCCATCCACATGTTCCAATAACCAGACCAGCTTGCCAGCACTGAAATAAGGATCAATCCGTAGCCCGGTTTTTTGTTGTACCTGATCCATCTGGCCTTGCTGTATCAGCTGATTACACCAGTCTGTTGCACGACGATCCTGCCAGATAATCGCTGGTGCAAGAGGCTTCCCATTACGACAATCCCATACCACAGTCGTTTCACGCTGGTTGGTCAGGCCAATCGCTTTAATATCTTTGGCCAGAATCCGGGCAGTAGCAAGCGCCTGTTGTACCACTGCAATTTGCGAGCTCCAGATTTCCTGTGCATCCTGTTCGACCCAGCCGGAATGTGGGGTCTGGATATGGGTTTCGCGTTGAGCTGTTGCCTGAATCTGTCCGTGTTCATTAAAGATGATTGCACGGCTAGATGTCGTTCCCTGGTCGAGTGCCAATAAATAGCTCATAATTTTTTTAAATGCTGACTTGAATTATGAAATATTAGCGCAATTATGTAATCAGGCGCATTCAAAAGTGTATTTGTGTAGAAAATGCATCGTATTTTTTGCCAGTTATGCTATGATGAGCTTGTACTTTGGGGATGTTCTTGGCTTCGACGCCGATGATGAAACTCATAGATGCATGCCGAGAGCGCATTTTCTCTCGTAAATAAAATTTGCATTTTAATAGTCGCAAACGACGAAACTTACGCTCTAGCTGCCTAAGGGCAGCTTGTCCGCATCCCTGAATACTTGTGGTTAGGGGTCCCGACTGAAGCGAACGCACACAAGTCCGTATGAAATCAAGCCTTGGGGTTTCGTACTAAATCTTAAAGGATCGCGATTTGTACCCTGTTCGTCGGGTCACAAAGAGCTAAATCAATAGACGATATCTAAGCATGTAGTATTCTCGAGCGTAATGTTGGCGGACGCGGGTTCAACTCCCGCCATCTCCACCAAAATTCTTCTTATAAATTAGCCACTTATATAAGTGGCTTTTTTATTAAGTATTTTTTCTACTAATTAAAATTTTATTATCATCATTATCTTTAGTGATCACTTTAAATATAAATTAGTGTGAGAGTAGTTCTGAATCTTAAATTTTATAAGTTTTATTGAGCTTAATAAAAAAACAATAAACAGAAAAAAATAGTTTTTCTGCAAACTTATTTGAATAGAAATAAAGATAATTTTATTTGATCCAATAAAGTGAATTACATTCATGAGATTTTATTGGGATTTTTAAAATTATACGGCAAGAACATGAATATTATAGAAAAATATGCTTTATCTTTGGTGTAATTACGATGTTAAAGCAATATTTCAGAAGATAATCAAAGCAGCTTTTGCTACTTTGATTATTCAGTAGAAACAGATCAGGCAGCTTCAAGTGCATCCGTAATCAGCTCAACTCCAGTCGCAGCTTTAATCTGCTCCAGCGTGACATCTTGAGCGAGTTCTACCAGAACCACTCCGCGTGAAGTAATATCTATAACGCCGAGATCCGTAATGATCCGATTGACGACACCTTTACCGGTCAACGGCAAAGTACATTGAGGAACGATTTTCGGTGAACCGTCTTTCGCCGTATGCTCCATTAAAACGACAACTTTCTGCACGCCTGCTACCAGATCCATGGCACCGCCCATACCTTTGACTTTCTTGCCCGGAATCATCCAGTTGGCCAGATCACCTGTTTCAGAGACTTCCATCGCGCCTAAAATCGCGATATTCACGTGGCCACCGCGAATCATGGCAAAAGATTCAGCACTGGAGAAGAAAGCTGCACCTTTACGGGCAGTGACTGTTTGTTTACCGGCATTAATCAGGTCTGCATCAACTGTTTCTGCAGTCGGGAATTCATCAATGCCTAAGAGGCCATTTTCAGATTGGAGCCAGACATTGATATTTTCTGGAATATAGTTAGCTACTAGAGTGGGTAGGCCAATACCGAGGTTGACATAGAAGCCATCTTCAAGTTCCTGTGCTGCACGTTGAGCCATTTGATTTCGAGTCCAAGCCATGATTATGCTCCCGCCTTTAAGGTCATCTGTTCAATGCGTTTTTCTGGTGAAGCATTAACGACAATTCGATTCACATAGATTCCAGGCAGATGGATATCATCGGGATCAAGTTCACCAATCTCTACGATTTGTTCAACTTCAGCCACAGTGATTTTCCCGGCCATGGCGCATTCAGGATTGAAATTACGCGCAGTTTTACGGAAGACTAGATTTCCGGCCTTATCTGCTTTATAGGCTTTGACCAGTGCCACATCTGCGGTTAATGACTTTTCCAGGATAAATTCTTTACCCTCAAATTCACGGACTTCTTTGCCTTCGGCAACCGATGTGCCAACGCCTGTTTGGGTGTAGAAAGCAGGAATTCCAGCACCGCCAGCACGTAGTTTTTCTGCCAGTGTCCCTTGTGGGGTCAGCTCGACTTCCAGTTCACCATTCAGATATTGGCGTTCAAATTCTTTATTTTCACCGACATAAGAAGAAATCATTTTTTTGATCTGTTTGGTTTGCAGTAATTTACCCAAACCAAAATCATCTACACCGGCATTATTGGAAATACAGGTCAGACCAGTGACACCGGTATTTTTTAAAGCGTCAATGAGTGCTTCAGGGATACCGCATAAACCAAACCCACCAACGGCGAGCGTTTGATAATCTGCTACGATATCTGCTAAAGCTTCCTGAGCATTGGCAACGACTTTATTCATCAGAAATCCTTTTCTTAAAATTCAAGCGTCCATCTTGGCTTCACGAGCGCTATGGTCTAATTCATCTGCATGCAGGAAGTGGGTATGTGAAGGCGCGCGTTTGGTTTTGCTCCATTGTTCCAGCATGTCATATTTCATTTCTTCGGTAATCATGGCAATTTTTTGCGGTGCCTTTTCATCATCATAAGCCAGTTCCAGACGGTGGCCATTTGGATCGAAGAAGTAAATCGAATGGAAAATGCCGTGATTGGTAATCCCCAGTACATCAACGCCATTGGCTTCCAGATGTTCTTTAGCTTGAACCAGTGCCTGACGATCTTTCACTTTTAAGGCAATGTGCTGCACCCATTTCGGGGTGTTTTCATCGCGGCCCATTTCCGGTTGGGTGGGCAGTTCAAAGAAGGCCAACACATTGCCATTGCCTGCATCTAAAAACAGATGCATATACGGGTCGAAAGCCTTAGTAGACGGAACATGATCCTCAGCAAAAGCCAAAATAAAGTCCATGTTCAGGTTTTTTTTGTACCATTCCACGGTTTCTTTGGCATCTTTACAGCGGTAGGCGACATGGTGAATTTTTTCGATTTGAATGGTCATGGTTATATCCTTATATATTCTTATGCTGCATCAGGCTGTGCTTCAGGTGCAGCTTTTTGAAAAGCGTCCAGTGAATTGCAATGGGCATAAATCGATTCAATTTTCGGGAAATCCGAAAGATCGATGTTGAAACGTTTGGCGTTATATACTTGTGGAATCAAACAGCAATCTGCAAGGCTCGGTTGATCTCCAAAACAGAATTGGCCATTTGAATGCGTTAATTGAGCTTCAAGCGCTTTTAAGCCGGTGACGACCCAGTGTCTGTACCATTCGGTTTTCTGTTCATCGCTGGCATTCAAGGTTTTACTGAGGTACTGAAGTACACGCAGGTTGTTGAGTGGATGAATGTCACAGGCAATATTCAGACTAAAGGCCCGAATCAGCGCACGCTGTTGCAAATCCTTAGGCAACAGGGGAGGTTCTGGAAATTTTTCTTCCAGATATTCAATCATGCTGAGCGACTGGGTCAGTGTGAAATCATCTTCAATTAAGGCAGGGACCAGTTCACCTGGATTGACCTGACGAAATGTTTCACTATGCTGTTCGCCGCCATTGTTCACCAGATGAACCGGGATATGTTCTGCTTCGAGTCCTTTCAGGTTGAGCGCAATACGAACCCGGTAAGCGGCTGAACTACGAAAATAGGTATACAGTTGCATGGTCATGATTTCACCCCGGACTATTCAGTAAAACCGAAATCAATTGCTGGCAGGATTTTGCCGCTCACAGCACCGAAACCGATACGCAGGCCATCTTTTTCACAATGACCTTTCATGATCACGGTATCGCCGTCTTGAATGAAGGTACGCTGTTCACCATTCGATAAAGTCAGTGGTTTGGTGGCATTCCAGGTAATTTCCAGTAATGAACCATAAGAATTAGGCGTAGGGCCTGAAATCGTACCTGAACCCATCAGATCACCGACCTGAACATTACACCCTGCAATAGTGTGATGAGCCAGCTGCTGTGCCATCGACCAGTACATATATTTGAAATTTGTTTCACAGATGACATCAGCCTGGTCTGAATTTTCAGGCTGAATTTCCACAGACAGATTGATGTCATAGCTATTACTGCTGTTGTCTTCACGCAGATAAGTCAGAGGTTTTGGCTCCTGAGCAGGTGAACTGGTTTTAAACGGTTCAAGCGCTTCCATGGTTACGATCCATGGCGAGATCGAAGAGGCAAAAGTCTTGGCGTTAAATGGACCTAGCGGTACATATTCCCATTGTTGCAAGTCACGTGCAGACCAGTCATTGAATAGCACCATACCAAAAATATGATCCCAGGCATTTTCAATTGCAATGGGCTCGCCTAAGTTATTTGGTTTGCCAATAATAAAGCCGGTTTCCAGTTCGAAGTCGAGTTTGCGACATGCTGAAAATACTGGGCGATCAGAATCCGGTAATTTGATCTGTCCTGATGGACGCACGATTTCTGTCCCGCTAACAATCACGGAGCTGGCACGGCCGTTATAACCGACTGGAAGTTCTGACCAGTTTGCTAACAATGCATTTTTCGGATCACGGAACATACAGCCGACATTAGTGGCATGTTCTTTGGATGAATAGAAATCGGTATAGCCTGGGATATGCACCGGTAGATGCATTGTGACATCTGACTGTTTCAAGAAAACCAGATCACGTAGCTCTTTATTGTCACGTAATTCGGCATGATCGGCTGAGAGTAACTTTTGTAATTCCGTACGTACTTTAGACCAGTTGGCTTTACCCGACTCAATAAAACTATTCAAAGTTGGCTGATTAAAAAATTGCTGATCTTGTTCCAGCTTTAAATAACCCTTTGCTTCCAATGCTGCTAGATCAACCACCCATTCTCCAAGTGCCACCCCAGCACGTGGTTGGGTGTTTTGCTCATTACTGAAAATACCATAAGGCAAGTTTTCTAAAGGGAAATCTGAATCAGGAGCGATGTCGATAAATGACTTTAAACGCGTCGTCATAAATATGAATCCTTTCCGTGGAAAATTTAAGTTCTATACAGAATCATACTTATATTTTTAAATTACGCAATAAATAATTTGATTATGTATAATGTAAATTTGTTAATATGCGGCTATGATCTGAATCTGGAATCAGATTTGGCCGAACAAGATTTTTGATTTCGGTAGTACAATGGTTTTATAGAGCCATGAAAATTAATGCGTATATGCAGGATGAAACGATGAACGTTGAGGAAGAAAAATTACAGGGAGGGGTGCAGTCTCTAGAAGTAGGATTAACTGTACTCGATGCATTGACTGAACATAATGCACCGATGATGTTAAAAAAGCTGTCAGAAGTCCTGTCTATGCATCCTGCAAAAGTGCATCGCTATGTGGTGAGCTTGATACGTAAAGGGTATGCCCAGCAGCTCAGTGATGGACGTTATAGTCTGGGTGAGCGTGCTCACGCATTTGGCGTTAATGCCTTAAAGCGTACCGATATGCTGGAATTAACCCAAAAATATATTATGCAGATTCAGCAGCATTTAAATTGCAGTATTCATGTCAGTAAATGGTTCGCCGATGGTGCTGTCGTGGTTCAGTCGCTTGAATCCAATCATGTATTTAATATTATTACCCGAGTCGGCTCGCGTATGCCTCTATTGAAGTCGGCAACGGGTCGCTTGCATGCCTGCCTCCAGCCAGAACACATCATCAAGCCTTTGCTGGAAAAAGAGTGGGCGAATAGCGCTAAAGCAGATCAATATCCTGCGAACTGGGAAGAATTCTTGCAACTTAAAGAGAAAATCCTGCAACAGGGCTATGCTTCAGTAACCGGTGATATGATGGCAGGCATCCATGCGGTGGCGATTCCGGTATATAACTTCAGCCGACAGCTTGATCATGTTATTACCTGTATTGGCACCGAAGACCAGTTGCCAGCAGACCAGATGCAACAGGCTATTGATTATCTGCTCGGGATTCAGCAACAGATTGATGCCTTGTTTAATCCACAAGTGGCTGTCTAACACTTTATTTTACATATAATTTATAGTCATTACATAGGTCCAGACCTGATTGAGGTACTGGATCTTTTTTATATCTAACTTTTGATCGTTAGAGAGAAATTAAAAAGTGGCTTAATTATGAAAACTAGAATTCTTATTTTAATGGATACGAAAGAGAAGAGTTGAACAGAGACTCTTACCTCTTAGATGCTTTAGAGTTTGTATAACAGCCTTTATGTTAAATAGGTGGGGTGAGACATCAAGTTTAATCATAAAGTGCATGATTATAATCAACTCCTAGACCTAACCTCGATAAGTTATTTATTGTTTCTGATCCAAATGAAATGATGTCTTCATGCTGAATATAATTATCATAGCTACAAATTAAGCGAGAGCCATTAGGTATGAAAAAATCCTTAACCTTTTCTAATGTAGAGAATTGATTTAAGTAGTTATTTATAAACTTATTTTGTAATAAAAATATATGAAATGGCTCAGAAAATTCGTCATATTGATTAATATTTTTCGGATCCTTAATAACCTCTTTCCAGTCTTTGCTTCCAAGGAGGTAATAATGGCAGGGAATAATATCTAAGTCTTTATAATAAGGGCCCACTCTTTTAGGAAGATTTCCTCCAGACATTTCAAAGTTGATATTGTTATTAATTAGTGCTTTTTTAAACAACTCTTTTTGTCGATATTCAATCCCTATACAGATATGAAGTGTTCTAAGCATAAAATTCCCCTAAGAAAAAGTGGATACTTAGCTCCTATAAAAGACTATAGTAGCTGAATCAATTCTTAATGCCCCGGAACATAAATTTATTAATACTTATGAAGTCTTTCTAAAATTAACATAATACACGTTATACGAAAAATATTTAAATTTATCTTTTATAAATCATTATTTTACTGTATGAGAAAAAATCCGATCATCACAGATCGGACTTTTTTTATGATTTTTCATATTTAACGCTTAATAAAGAAGCAATGTTCCACTGTTTTATATAGTCTCATTAATTCCAAAGCAAAAAGTATCCAGATGAAAATAAGAATAGATATCCAAGTGGTTACGGATTTTGCCCAAGAACATGACCTGACTCTATTTTTATTTAAAAAGATCAAATCACCATTCATAAAAAAAGCCTTCGAGCACTCAAGCTAGAAGGCTTTTAAAAACTTACTGTTTTTTAAGCGATCAATGGTTCAGCTTCATTCTCCATTTTAATCACCGCAGCCATCGACTCGGCAACATAATCAATATTGCTGAGGTTCAGGCCTGCTGTACACATCCGGCCACTACGAACCAGATAAATACCATAATGCTGTTTTAACAGATCCACTTGCTCAGCAGTTAAACCAGTATAGCTAAACATACCTTGCTGTTGAGTCAGGTAGCTGAAATCAAGTTCTGGCAATGCCTGAGACAATTTTTCTTTGAGTAAGCCACGCATACGTAAAATACGCTGGCGCATCTCTTCAACTTCAGCCTGCCATTGCTGAAACAGTTCAGGATTATTTAACACCTGACTGACCAATAGCGCACCATTGGCCGCTGGACTTGAATAAATCCGGCGAACTGTAGCTTTTAACTGGCCTAAAACATTTTGTGCGCTTGTGTAATCATCACAGACGAAACTTAAGCTACCAATCCGTTCTCCATATAAAGAGAAGATTTTGGAAAATGAATGGCTGACGATGAAATTCATACCGGCTTGATCAAGTGCACGAATGGCATAGGCATCTTGTTCCAGACCCTGACCGAAACCTTGATACGCCATATCTAGGAACGGAATTAAGGATTGCGCTTTTAATACCTCAATGACCTGATCCCACTCATGTGGCTGTAAATCTGCACCAGTCGGGTTATGACAGCATGGGTGCATTAACACAATACTGTGAGCGGGCAGCTGTTTTAAACAATCCAGCATCGCCGGGACATTAACGGCATTGGTTTCAGCATCATAATAAGGATAGAAATGGGTTTGAATACCCGCACCGTTAAAGATCGCAATATGGTTTTCCCAAGTCGGCTGGCTCACCCATATTTCAGATTCTGGAAAATATTTCTTTAAAAAGTCAGCGCCGACTTTTAGTGCACCTGAGCCACCCAAAGTCTGAATCGTGACCACACGACCTTGCTCGCGGGCAGGGCTGGAGGTTCCAAAAATTAATTCCTGTGCAGCCTGGTTAAAGCTGTTCAGACCATCCATCGGCAAATAAACACGGACTTTATTATAGTCAGGGGTCAGGTAAGTATAGGCTTTTTGCACTGAGTCTAGTTGCGGCACAATATTGTCTTCGTTGTAATATAGGCCGATGCTTAAGTTGACTTTGTTACTACGCTGATCTTTGTTGAATTCTTCCATTAAAGAGAGAATCGGATCGCCGGCATAAGTATCAATATGTTGAAACATGAATCTATCCTAATCTAATCAATATGCGATTACGCTTCTGGTAAGGTGCTAATTTTGCTGTTATCTAAAATAGCAGTCTGAGACTCCTGTTTGCGCTTAAAGAAGTAGGCAACCGAGAGAATACCAATCCAGACCGGAATCATGATGACAGCCACACGCATGTCCGGGGTGCTGCTCATAATTAGCAGAATACCGCCCATAAATGCGATACATAAATAGTTGGTGAATGGATAAGCCACACTTGGAAAATCGGTTTTGGTCTGCATGCGGTTCATGGATGTCTTGAATTTCAAATGAGTATAGGAAATAACAAGCCAGTTAATCACGATGGCAGCAACCACCAGCATCATCAACATGCTAAAGGCTTTTTCCGGCACCAGATAATTTAATAAAACGCACATCAAGGTGAAAAACGCTGAAACCATCACTGCATTCACAGGGATGCCACGCTGATTAATCTTGCTTAAGAACTTCGGTGCATTACCTTGTTGGGCTAAGCCTAACAGCATACGGCTGGTACAGTAGTTAGTACTGTTATATACCGAAACCGCTGCGGTTAACACCACGAAATTCAAAACACCAGCAACTGTTTGACTGCCGAGAGAATCAAAAATCATCACAAATGGGCTACCACCTTGTGCCATCATGTTCCAAGGGTAAAGCGATAAAATCACTACCAGACTCAGGATATAAAATAACAGGACACGGTAGACAATCTGGTTGACTGCTTTAGGTAAGGTCTTTTTCGGGTTATCGGTTTCAGCGGCTGCGATCCCGACCAGTTCAATGCCGCCAAAAGCAAACATGATCATGGCCATCGCCATAATCAGGCCCATGATTCCATTCGGGAAGAAGCCGCCGAGTTGCCATAAATTTTCCAGACTGGACTGGCTATGGCCGCTACCACTGGCAAGCAGGTAGCTGCCGAACGCAATCATGGCAATAATTGCACCAACTTTAATGATCGCCAGCCAGAACTCCATTTCACCGAATAATTTCACGTGAAGCAAATTAATGATATTGATGAAAATGAAGAAGCCGAGGGCAGAGACCCAGGTCGGAATTTCCGGCCACCAGTAATGGATATAAAGACCGACGGCACTTAATTCGGCCATACAGACCAGAATATTCAGTACCCAGTAATTCCAGCCCGACATAAATCCGGCAAATTTGCCCCAGTATTTATAAGCGAAATGACTAAAAGAACCGCTCACAGGTTCATGTACAATCATTTCACCCAGCTGGCGCATCATTAAGAAGGCAATCAAGCCTGCAATGGCATAACCTAAAATAACGGAAGGCCCGGCAAGCTTGATCGTTTGTGAAATTCCAAGAAACAGTCCGGTACCAATTGAACCACCGAGTGCGATGAGCTGAATATGCCGGTTACTTAAACCTTTTTTCAGGTTTCCTTGTTCAATGTGCTGCATTTTTATTCATCATCCATGTGAGATTAAGCGCTGAACTATGATGTGCTTTATTATTTTTATGCCGTCATCGATGCAGAATCTTAAGTGTTATACGAGCGTATACGTTGAAACAGAGGCAACCATACCGATGCATATGACACTACATAGACACCGGTATGGTTTTAAAAAGGTCAGGCTTTAGAAATGTCTAAAACACCACGTTTGATCTGATCACGTTCGATTGATTCAAATAGGGCCTTAAAGTTACCTTCACCGAAACCGTCATCGTCTTTACGCTGGATAAACTCAAAGAACACTGGGCCAATCATGTTTTCAGAGAAAATCTGTAACAGCAGGCGTTTGTTACCATCTTTGGTATTGCCATCGAGCAGAATGCCACGTTTTTGCAGCTCATCCGCTGGCTCACCATGATTTGGCAGACGTTCATCCAGCATTTCATAATAAGTGCTTGGCGGTGGCGTCATGAACTTGGTGCCTAAAGCTTTCAGCTTGTCCCAAGTTTCAAGCAGGTCATCACAGATAAAGGCAATGTGCTGAATGCCTTCTCCATTGAATTCGTTCAGGAACTCAGCGATCTGGCCATTACCTTTGTCTGAATCTTCATTCAGTGGAATACGGATCTTGCCATCTGGTGCTGTTAGTGCCTTAGAAGTCAGGCCAGTGTATTCGCCTTTAATATCGAAGTAGCGGATTTCCTGGAAGTTGAAAATCTTTTCATAGAAATCTGCCCAGTACTGCATACGACCTTTATAAACATTATGCGTTAAATGATCGATTTCATTCAGGCCAGTGCCGACTGGACGCGATGGAACATTATCAAAGAAGATAAAATCATTTTGGTAAATGTCACAATCGACCAGGAAGATTGGAGAACCACCGATTCCTTTAATCGCAGGGATGTTAAGCTCCATTGGGCCGATTTTGCTATAAATCGGTTCTGCACCGATTTCAATCGCCTTTTGAAAAGCTTTTGCCGCATTCTTGGTACGGAAGCCCATTGCACAAGCAGAAGGACCGTGCTCTTTATAGAAAAATGCTGCATATGATTCAGGCTGATAATTCAGAATGATATTAATATTGCCCTGGCGCCATAAATAGACATTTTTCGATTTATGCTTCGCCACTTTAGTGAATCCGATGGCTTGGAAAACAGGATCCAACTGACCATCTTCAGATACAAATTCAATAAATTCGAATCCACACAGTTCTAATGGATTGGCTAATTCATTCATACAACATCCTCATTTTTTAGAAGCAATCCTATTGCTCATCTTTTACTGTCTGTTCAGGCTCTACGGAGGTATGACTGCCGTTTTATATTGAGAAGACAAATCCGTTTGCCTGACTTCTTTGACTTGCTGAACTGCATCGATTCCTGATGCACACAAGAAAAAGAAGGAATTTAACTCATCATACTGGATCTTGAATATTATTCAATACGTAATTTAATTACGTAATAAATAATTTCATAAAACATGGGGTTAATTTATAACATAAATTAATGTTATTCATAAAAAATATTTTTTGGATAATTCCAAGATACTAAATCATAGGAAATGTAGTTTTTTGTAAGGAAAATCTATTTTGAATACTCATATCAAAAAGGCTTATGAACACAAGTTTTTGTTATGGAAATTTAAGAAAATGAAATATTAAAAACTTAGCTTCAACTTGTTTTGATATTCAAAAAAAAAGCCCTTAAATAATTAAGAGCTTTAGTCATCCAATCCAGTTGTACCTAATATCCATACCGGTTTCAGCATTCAACACTGAAAGGATAGGCATCTTCGAATAGAGATCAAAACAGGTTGAGTGTTTATCTCCTGGTAACGATTTAAACAGGTTTTAAAAGCGATACTTTGCTCCTATCGTGATGTTTAAAGGCAAAGCATATTGAGGAATCGTACCTGAACCTGAAGTATTGAGACTGCCATCTGCCAGATAACTGAGACCCTGATCATAATAGGATTGATCTGTAATATTCTGTGCAATGGCGAATAGCTGTAATTGAGGAGTGGCTTGATAATTCGCACTTAAATCAACCGTTAAGGTCCCCTCATTCAACTGGGTATGCGCGGTGTTATTCCAATACTCGGCAAACTCTCGTAACTGCACATTTAGATGCAGCTGGTCTGTCGCTTGCCAGGATGCACCCCAAGTCGCATTCCAGGTCGGAATCTGTCCGATCTGCTGGCCGGTTGGCGCTACAGCAACGCTTAAATTAGAGCGAGTCAGTTCAGACTTGGTTCTTGTATAACCCGCATTCAGGCTAATACGATCGTTCACCTGAACATTTGCAATAAGTTCAAATCCTTGCATTTTGGCATCACCGGCATTGACATACTGGCGTAATGTGGCAGCAGCACTCACCCCAGTATCACAGTAATTATTGCCTGCATCACAGTCGGATCGAACAACCGCATAATCAATGTAATCTTTCACTTTATTATAAAAATAGGTGCCAGAAAGCGTTAAAGCATGATCGCTAAAATCAAAACCCAGTTCGGCTCCCCGGTTGGTTTGGGATTTCAGGTCAGTATTGGGAACTGTGTAATTCGAACCGCCGATAAAACTACGGTACATCTGGTTCAGACCGGGTGCAGAGAAGTTTTTATAGGCTGCACCGCGCAGATCCAGTTGATCATTGAAATGATATTTAAAGCCGAGGCGGGGACTAAAGTGATTTTCATCTTGGTCAGTCAGACGGTTTTGAATCGGGCTGCCTGCATATTGTCCATAAGTTTCTGCATCCGAGGCTTTCCAGAAATCCTGACGTAAACCCAAAGTAATATCCAGAGGTAAGGTTTCAGGACGATACAAAGCTTGGGCAAAAATACCTGCAAACTGATGCGTTGCTTCTGCAGTGATATTGCCCAAAAAACCGGTACTATTAAAAATATTCAGCGGGTCTTTCACTTCAATTTGGCGATAATCGATACCAAATTTAATATCTTCCAATTGTTTCCATTGGGTATTTGTTGTGATTGATGTACCGAAACTGTCATATTCCGCCTTTTCCTTCTGGCTGATAATCGATGTGCCATTATTTGGAGTTGCCAGACTATAACCTGGAATAGAAGCATTTTGGGTTTGCATGTCATTGGTTTGATACCACGCTAATGTATTCAATTTCCAGTCTGAGCTCAGCTCGGTGAGGCCAGTGGCAGCAATGCGAAACGTATTCCATTTATTTTCAGCATCCCGATATTGCAAGCCTTCTTCTTTAGTTTCGCTTGCAAGTAAGGCGAGTAGATACTCATCCTGCTGATTGGGGCTATAGATGGCTTTAACATTGAGCGTATCCACCTGATTTTCTGTTTTGCTCATGTCTGGATGGCGATATCGTTTCGGTACCTGCCAATAGCCATCAGACTGGCTGCCGTCATAATTCAAGCCGATTTTAAATTTTTCTGACAGCTCCCATCCTTGGCTGGCTCCGTAACTAACCGTATTAAAACTGCCATAACTTGCATAAATTGCACTGCCTTGTTCCGGCTGACGGGTAACAATATTAATTACGCCACCCATGGCCATATTGCCCCATAAACTGGTCGCACCACCGCCGCGGATTACTTCAATTCGCTCGACCTGTTCTTTAGGAATTTGGGCCCAGTTGATAGTTCTAAAATAAGGATCATTGGCGGGAATACCATCGACAAGCACCAGATTTAAACCATTGGTGGAGGTGCCAAAACCACGGATGCTGATGAGCTGGCTAGTTGGATGTAATTGGGTCGATAGGCGGGCCGGAGTAAAGACGCCAGGAATTTTGTTAATAATCTGGTCAATACTGCTTTGTGGTGCATTTTGAATCTGTTCATGTTCAATGACCGTCGTACTCATGTCCATATCCTGTAAATTACTGCCACGGCTGGCCATCACGGATATAGGCGCTAATTGTTCGAGCTGTTTTGCTGGACTTTCTTCTGCATGAATAAGATTACAAGTCAAAATTGCAAGTGAAAGTGCGCTGAATTTAAATAAATTATTTTGTGTATTCATTATTATTCCACCTGAATCAGGAAAAAAGGAATGTCGAACCACATACTGAAAGTAAGTAGTTTGAATATTTTTATAAAATAATTAAGACAACAGTTTAGGTCGTGAACTAGAGAGAAAGTGGAGGACCACGATTTTGGAAGAAGGTTAAGTAAAGTTTTTGATAACGCTTGAGACTGGAAACAGCTAAACGATGAGGTGTTTTGCCCAAAATTAATGTCAGTAAGATGAGAAGGCAGGCAAGCCAAACAGGATTAAAATTCTGTCCCAAAACCAGACAGAATTTACAAAAAGTATCTGCGCTATACAGGATTTTTTCTTCTACATTGCGCTGTTCAGCTAATAGGAAAGATTTCTGGATCTGCGACTGTGTAGCCTCTAATTTAATATGATCAGCATGGGCTTCCGATGGATTGAAAATAGCAAGTTGCTTGCAGATTCCAGACCCAAGCTCAGGATGTGTTTGCAAAATGGGCGTAATAAAGACAGAAAGCTGCATTAGCCATGCAAAGATGGCGAATATAATAGAAGCTTTCTGAAAGGTTAAACGCACAATCATCCAACCTATATAAAAGGCGTATAAATGATTATATAACGTTTTTTGATTTTAAAAGTGCTAATGGATAGTTGTAGTAATTCAAGCTGGATAAATAGAGGTATGGGGGATTATATATTTAAGTGATTATTTATTTTTAAGCAAATAGAATAGTTTTATCTTGGAATTTAAATTTAAAACATAATTATAATCAATAGCTTATTTTGTTAATAAATTTTTTGAAAATAATTTATGTATTTTATAACCTGATTTATTTTTCAAATATATTTTTAATTTTTTAAACATCCTTATTTTGGGAGGTTTTTATTTTAAATAGTGGGATTGAATTTTTATCTAATAATTTTTTAGTCAATAAAATAAAAGCTTAAGTTTAGAGATATAGCTAAATTTAGCTTATTTTTATTTAACTCTTATATTTTATTTTCAAATTTTATAGGTATGCCAGTTCTACCATTTTTATAAAAAAGTGGAGAAAGCTTGGAATGACTATATGTCCTCTATGAGGGAGCAACTTATAGACAAGAGAGATTGAATAGTTCAGAAATTGAATTCACTAATCAATAGAAAGAGAAATAAAGAATCTACTAAGGATGAGTGGGGAAATAAGTGAGAAGATAACCACTTTCTTAAATGGGATAAAAAATAAGAATGGTTTTAAGTACTGTGAAGGGATTTAAGGCAGGAATCATTGCCTTGGCTATAGGATGGAGCGTTCAGGCAAATGCAGATGAAACAAAGGGAAATTATATTAAGGCTACTATTGATCAGTCATTCAAGCCGCTCATGCAAAAATATGATGTATTGGGAATGGCAGTCGGGGTGATTTATCAGGGAAAAAATCATGAATATTATTATGGCCTGCAATCTCATATCGACCATAAAGCTGTAGATCGGCAAACAATTTTTGAATTAGGTTCTGTAAGTAAAATTTTTACTGGCATTGCAGGGGGCTATGCCAAGAGTCAAGGTAAGCTTTCTTTTAATGATCATCCAGCTAAATATTGGCCTGATTTAAAGAATTCAGAAATCAACAAAGTCAGTTTGCTGGAATTAGCGACTTATACGAGTGGAAACTTACCTTTGCAATTTCCGGATCAGGTTAAGACTGATCAGCAAGTTTTAGAGTATTTTCAAGATTGGCAGATTAAACATCCGCCTGGCCAATATCGGCAATATTCAAATCCCAGTATTGGCTTGTTTGGTGAGTTAAGTGCAAGATCAATGAATGTTCCTTTTAGCGTATTGCTGGAACAGACGATTTTTCCAAAACTCAATTTAAAGAATACCTATATCAATGTTCCGAAAGCACATAGGGTTCATTATGCTTTTGGTTATGATCAGAACAATCATCCGGTGCGGGTAAACCCGGGAGCTTTAGATGCCCAGGCTTATGGGGTGAAATCTACACTTCCCGATATGCTGAAATTATTAGATGCCAATCTGAATCTGAAAAAGAATAAGCCTGATATTAAACAAGCGCTTCTGGAAACTCATCATGGATATTTTAAGCTTGGAAAAATGACCCAAGCACTCGGCTGGGAGACTTTTTCATATCCGACAACGCTCGAAATTTTGCTGGAAAGTAATTCTGAAAAAGTCGTGATGCAACCAAATCGGGTAGTCAAAAATACTGTTCAGGCAAAATCTAAAGTTTTTCATAAAACTGGTTCAACCAATGGCTTTGGCACCTATGTACTATTTATTTCGGAAGAAAATTTTGGACTGGTCATGCTGATGAATAAAAAAATTCCCAATGCAGAGCGAATCAAGGCAGCCTATCAAGTCTTTCAGACCATAAAAAACAGTTAAGTTTATTAAGCCTGAATAGAAGGAAATGTCTCATGATTTTTGAGCTAGGGTGTTTCCTTCTTTTGAAAAGAGGTTGAGTCTTAAACTCTAACTGAAGTAAAAGCCTCCTAATTTCGGAGGTTTTTATTTTGTATCGATAAGAGTGGTAGATTTTATTGGTTGAGAAAAATTCATTCTATAAATTTTAAAATGAAATTTAATAATATTAAAGTTCAAAATAGGGTAAGCTTATTTAATTAAGATTGAATCAGATTAGATAGGTTTCAGGGCATTCATGTTAGAACTTCGTCATTTAAAAACCTTAGTCGCGTTACGAGAACATGGCTCACTGGTTGCAGCAGCAGGAGATCTTTGTCTCACGCCTTCAGCTTTGTCCCATCAGCTTCGTGAATTGGATCAATGGTTCGGAGTCGAAATCGTCAATCGCCGTAGTCGCCCGGTCAGTTTTTCCAATGTCGGGCAGCGCTTACTGAAGCTGGCAGATGATATTTTGCCTCAAGTCCATGTTGCACAGAGTGATATCATTCGCATTGTGCATGGGCAGACAGGACGGATCATTTTTTCTTCCGAATGCCATAGCTGTTTCGACTGGTTGATGCCTTTACTGAATCAATATCGTATTCAATATCCAGATGTAGATTTGGATTTCGCTTCTGGCTTTGAGGCCAATCCGCATGAATTATTACAAACAGGGGAATTCGATCTGCTTATTACCGCTGATCCTATTGAACTGAAGGGTATAGAGTATTTCCCGATTTTTGAGTATGAGTCGCGTTTGGTGCTATCGAATACTCATCCTTTAGTGCGTTCCCAAAGTATTAGCGTCCAGGAATTGGCGGAAGAAACACTGATTACCTATCCAGTGGACAAGCACCGTCTGGACATCATGTCACACCTGTTTATTCCAGCGAATATTTTACCTAAACAAATTCGGACCACCGACTTGACTCAAATGCTGATTCAACTGGTTGCCAGTGGTCGGGGAATTGCAGCCTTGCCAGATTGGGTAGTGAATGAATATGAGCAAAAAGGCTGGGTGACTTCACGCCGTTTGAATTGTATAGCCCCGAATGGACTGCGCCGGACTTTATATGCAGGTTATCGAACTGAAGAAAAGCAGAAAGATTATTTCGAAGGATTTTTAAAGCAGCTTGACCGATTCTCTAAAAAGAGAACCACATATTATGATTAAGTGGTGATAAAGGTTTCCTCTCGACTCTTTAAAACTATTCTTTTTGATGACGCTTTCAGTCAATTAGATCAATAAATATACAATTCTAAAACAGGCTTATCTTAATTTTGGGTGAAAGATGGGAAGAGTAGGACTCAACTAGTAGATGAGATATTGAAGAGTTCTTAGGTATTTTAAAACCTATTCTGAAAGAAGAGGTGAGATCATGAATATTGTAAAGAATACCATTTGTCTTTGGTACGATCATGATGCTGAAGAAGCCGCACGATTTTATGCAGAAATTTTTCCAAATTCATCTGTAGGTGCCATCGTTCTTGCACCTGGAGATTATCCCTCTGGTAAAGCAGGTGATGTCATCACAGTAGACTTTACCGTACTGGGTATTCCATGTATTGGTTTAAACGGAGGACCTGTATTTCAGCATAATGAATCTTTCTCATTTCAAGTCGCCACAGAAGATCAGGAAGAAACTGACCGCTATTGGAATGCGATCGTCAATAATGGTGGTCAGGAAAGTGAATGCGGATGGTGTAAGGATAAATGGGGAGTATCTTGGCAAATCATCCCTAAAGCTTTGCTTGAAGCATCATACAGTTCAGACCGTGGTGTTGCTAAAAGAGCTTTTGATGCCATGATGACCATGAAGAAAATTGATGTCGCTGCAATTGAAGCTGCCATCCGAGGCTAAGGCATAGTCTCGATATCAGTGATTAATGCCATGTATTTAGTTTAAGCGTTTGGCCTTATTACTTATATAAAGTGAGAGGTCATTGTTAATAATCAGAAGTTCATCCTTTAAGGTATAGCCAGTGAGTTGCTTATGGCGGCCGCTGGCTAAAATCTATTTAAGCCTTCACAATAAATAATTTTTCTTTTTTAAAATAAGTAGATGAAACTCGAAGATATCTCTGAAGGTGAAGATTCATATTTGAAATATTTGGCTTAATGTAAGATGATAAAATAGTAAGTGACTAAAATTTAAAATCTTATTTCATCTGCTAGAAGAACGAGAAAGACATGCCTCATTCCCATCATCATGAAAAACACTATATACAACGTTCTGGCTGGTTGCGTGCCGCAGTGCTTGGTGCCAATGATGGAATTATTTCCGTGACCAGTCTGGTTGTCGGGATGGCAGCCAGTGGTGCTTCGTCACAAACACTTTTGATTGCTTGTGTTGCTGGCCTGATTTCTGGTGCAGCCTCGATGGCAGCTGGGGAATATATCTCGGTCAAGTCGCAACAGGATATTGAAAAAAATGATCTCGCCATGGAAGAGCGGGAATTAAATCTGCATCCCGTACATGAATTAAGAGAGCTAAAAAATATTTATATCAAGCGAGGGTTAGAAGCTGATCTGGCCGAAGAAGTGGCAAAACAGCTTACTGCACATAATGCCTTGGATGCGCATGCGCGTGATGAAATTGGAATTCTGGAACAGACAGCTGCCCGGCCCTTTACGGCGGCATTTTCTTCAGCATCAGCATTTACGGTAGGTTCTTTATTTCCATTGGTATCCATTTTGGTTTTGCCTTCACATTTGCTAGATCAGGGCGTCATGCTGGTGGGAGTGCTTAGTCTGGGAATGATGGGAGCATTAGCCAGTTATGCGGGCGGTGGCAGTATGTGGAAAGGCGCACTGCGTGTCATGATTTGGGGCATCGTTGCCATGCTATTCAGTTTCTGGATTGGCTCTCTATTTAATGTTACTACCATGTAATTATTTAAAAAATATGGAATAAATTTATATTGTTCTCTATATGTCCAAAATTCAAGTGAAGTACATAATCTTGAATTAAAATTTTCCTCATTGAATTGTATTAGATACATCTAGATTTTTAAGTAACTAACTCATTTAAAAAAATTAAATTTTAACTACAAGTTTTTCTTTAATTAAAAATACCTAATTTGATTATATGCTTCCTTGCACTAAAGCTGTGCCAAAAGGCGCAGTGAAGTGGCAATTTTAAAATCTGGATATGAATATTCTCAGGAAAATAAGAAAGAGCTTGGTTCTCAGTCACTATAATTTAGAAAAAATATAAAAGTACCTCTAGATAATTAATATAAATACAAATACTTATTCGTATAACTATTTTATTGGCACGCTTTGTGCTTATTAGAATTTGAGTCAAAGACGACTCTAAAGAAATTTGTAAGACGGCCAATGACGTCCGTTCTGATCGCATCTGGTGTGCAGCGATTCGCATAGCAGATAAGCCTATACGTTCAGTTCTGGAAGGAGATGGTGATGTCTTCAAATTTATATGAAAAGAAAGCAACAAAAATAAGTCTTTTGAATTTCAGCAGCGCAGCAATGAGAGCCTTCCATATGAGTTGGCTCGCGTTTTTTGTCTGCTTCTTTGCCTGGTTCGCCTGTGCACCGCTGATGCCTGTAATCGCAGGTGAATTCAGCTTAACCAAAGATCAAATCGCCAATATCAATATTGCAGCAGTCGCAATCACTATTCTGGTTCGACTGATTGTCGGTCCGCTATGTGACAAATATGGTCCACGGAAAACCTATACCGCCTTACTCGTACTCGGCAGTATCCCGGTCTTTGGTGTGGCCTCTGCGAATAGCTATGAATCCTTTCTGTTTTTCCGCTTACTGATTGGCGCCATTGGTGCCAGTTTCGTCATTACCCAATATCACACCAGCATCATGTTTGCGCCGAATGTGGTCGGTACAGCGAATGCGGCATCTGCAGGTTGGGGAAATGCCGGTGGTGGTGCAACTCAAGCCTTGATGCCCTTACTTCTAGCTGCGTTGGTGATGTTCGGTGTTGAACAGGCGATGGGCTGGAGAATTGCACTGATCGTTCCAGGCCTAATGATGGTGATTGTCGGTGCATTGTACTGGAAATTCACTCAGGACTGTCCACAAGGCAACTTTAAAGAACTGCGTGCAGCAGGAATCCAGGTAGGTAGCGAGAAAAAAGGTGGCATGGCAATTCTGATGCATGCTGCACGTAACTACCGTGTCTGGATTCTATTTGGCGCTTATGCGGCCTGTTTCGGTATCGAAATCTTCATTCATAACATCGTAGCCATGTACTACGTAGAAAACTTCAGCTTTGGTTTAAAAGAAGCAGGTATGACGGCCGGGATCTTCGGTCTGCTAGCACTATTTGCCCGTGCACTGGGTGGCATCGTTTCAGACAAAGTTGCCATCAAAAAAGGCCTGGACGGACGTACCAAAGTGCTGTTTGCCATGATCTTGATGGAAGGCTTATTCCTGATTTTATTCTCGCAAATGAACAGTGCCATGCTGGCCATTATCACAATGACTGTCTTTGCATTATTTACCCATATGGCATGTGGTGCAACATATGCGCTGGTGCCATTTATTGACCGTGATGCTTTAGGCGGTGTGGCCGGCATTATCGGTGCAGGCGGTAACGTGGGTGCGGTCGCAGCAGGATTCTTACTCAAAGGCATGCTGGATATTCAAACCTGTCTGATGGCACTTGGCGGCCTGGTCGTGATTGCAGCAAGTTTTGTTCTGATGATTCGCTTCTCGGTTGAGCATAAGGCCAAAGAGCAAAAGCTATATGAAGAAGCTGTTCTTGAACGAAACAACCTGGCTTAAAACACAAGATACAAGATTTAGAAAATTTAGGAGAAGGAATATGAAACTGGTAATGATTGGCCATGGCATGGTAGGACACAAATTTATTGAATCTGTGCTTGAGCATGCGGGTGATGAGGTTGAAATCACTATTCTGGCAGAAGAGCCGCGTCTGGCTTATGACCGTGTACATTTAACTGAATATTTCACTGGAAAATCAGCCAAGGATTTAACCCTTTGCCGTAACGACTTTGCAGATGCGTATGGAATTGATCTGCGTTTGAGTACCAAAGCGACTGCAATCGATACTGTTAATAAAACAGTCACCACTAATCATGGCGATGTGATTGCTTATGACAAACTGGTTTTAGCTACCGGCTCCTATGCTTTTGTGCCGCCAATTCCTGGTAATGACCGTGAAAATTGCTTTGTTTACCGTACTATTGAAGATCTGGATGCCATTCGTGCAGCGAGCTTGAATGCCAAAAACGGTGTCGTGATTGGTGGTGGTTTGCTGGGGCTGGAAGCGGCAAAAGCGCTGCGTGACCTGAATCTGGAAACGCATGTGGTCGAATTCGCACCACGCTTAATGGCAGTACAGATTGATGATCTTGGCGGTAAAGTATTACGCAGCAAAATCGAAGATCTGGGCGTTAAAGTCCATACCCAAAAAGCCACCTCGTCTATTGAAGATGGTGTCAATGCCAAGCACGTGATGAAGTTTGGTGATGGTGCTGAGCTGGAAACTGACATCATTCTGTTCTCTGCAGGGATCCGTCCACGTGATGAGCTAGCACGTCAAAGTGGGCTGGCGATTGGTGAGCGCGGTGGTATCGTGATCAATGATTACTGCCAGACATCAAATCCGGACATTTACGCGATTGGTGAATGTGCGCTGTGGAATAACAAGATTTTTGGTCTGGTTGCACCAGGCTATGACATGGCACGTATTGCTGCGAAACATGTACTACAAGAAGAATGTGCAGCATTTGCTGGCGCAGACATGAGCACCAAGTTGAAACTGATGGGCGTTGATGTTGCATCAGTTGGTGATGCACATGCCATGACACCAGGTTCACTGAGCTACTTCTATGCCGATGAAGCAGCGCAGATCTACAAAAAAATCGTAGTTAATGCTGAAAAAACCAAACTGCTCGGTGCAGTGCTGGTCGGTTGTGCCAAAGAATATAACGACCTGCTGCAAATGATGCTAAATGGTCTGGAAATCCCGGAAAACCCGGAAAGCCTGATCATGCCGGGCTTTGATCAAGCGACTGCAAAAGCAGGCGGTAGCGGTGTAGACCTGCTCCCAGACAGCGCAACGATCTGTTCATGT
Source organism: Acinetobacter sp. YH12249 (assembly GCF_013417475.1). Classification (NCBI taxonomy): domain Bacteria; kingdom Pseudomonadati; phylum Pseudomonadota; class Gammaproteobacteria; order Moraxellales; family Moraxellaceae; genus Acinetobacter; species Acinetobacter sp. YH12249. The sequence continues at coordinate 82,659 of NZ_VPDX01000009.1, forward strand.
AATAACGTATCTAAAGCGGATATCTGTTCAGCGATTGCCGATGGTTCAACTTCACTAGGCGCTCTGAAAAAATGCACCAAAGCTGCTACAGCTTGTGGTGGCTGTGCACCGCTGGTGACGCAAGTTCTGAAATCTGAGTTACAACGTCAAGGCGTAACAGTAAATAACCATCTCTGCGAACACTTTGCTTATTCACGCCAGGAACTGTATCACCTGGTTCGTGTGAATGAAATCAAGACCTTTGATGACCTGATCCAGCAACATGGTCATGGTCTGGGCTGTGATATCTGTAAGCCAACAGTGGCAAACATCCTGGCATCTTGCTGGAACGACTTTGTCCTGAAACCAAGCCATGCCGGCCTGCAAGACAGTAACGACTACTACCTCGGTAACATTCAAAAAGATGGTACTTACTCTGTCGTTCCTCGTATGGCAGGTGGTGAAGTCACTCCAGATGGTCTGATCGTAATTGGTCAAATTGCTAAAGAATATGGTCTGTACACCAAATTGACTGGCGGCCAGCGTGTCGATATGTTTGGTGCGCAACTGCATCAATTACCAGAAATCTGGGAAAAACTGATCAATGCCGGTTTTGAATCAGGTCATGCCTACGGTAAATCGCTGCGTACCGTGAAATCTTGTGTCGGCAGCACCTGGTGCCGTTATGGTGTAGATGATTCTGTGGGCTTGGCGATCTATCTGGAAAACCGCTATAAGGGCTTACGTTCTCCACACAAACTGAAAATGGCGGTGTCTGGCTGTACCCGTGAATGTGCCGAAGCACAAAGCAAAGACGTTGGTGTGATTGCTACTGAAAAAGGCTGGAACCTGTATGTCTGCGGTAACGGCGGTATGAAACCACGCCACGCGGAACTGCTGGCATCAGATCTGGATACACAAACTTTAGTCCGCTATATCGACCGTTTCTTCATGTTCTATATCCAGACGGCTGATCGTCTGCAACGTACTTCAGTATGGCGCGACAACCTCGAAGGCGGCTTAGATTATCTGAAAGATGTCATCGTCAATGACTCACTGGGTCTGGCAACAGAACTCGAGCGTCGTATGGAGCATGTGGTGGGCACTTATCAGGATGAATGGCGTACTGCAGTTGAAGATCCAGAAGTCCGTAAACGTTTCAAAACCTTTATTAATGCCAAGGCTGAACAGCAAAACGATCCGCACGTTCAATTTACTGAAGTGCGCGGTCAGATCCGTCCAAAAACTGAAGCTGAACGCAATGCCAGCCGTATTCCGGTAGTTGAAGCCTGATTCAAAGAATAAAGGAGCAAGAATATGACAATGTTTAAAGATATGAATGAACTGAATTGGGTTGAAGTGTGTGCACTGGATGACATTACCCCAAATACTGGCGTTGCAGCTTTGGTGGAAGATCAGCAAATTGCGATCTTTCGTGTAGGTTCAGAAAAACGTGTTTATGCACTCAGTAACCAGGATCCATTTAGTAAAGCATTTGTGATGTCACGCGGCATCATTGGTGATCTGCAAGGTGAACGTGTTGTCGCTTCACCAATTTACAAGCAACATTTCAGTCTGGCGACTGGCCGCTGTCTGGAAGATAAAGATCAAAAACTGCTGGTATTTCCAAACAAAATTGAAAATGGCAAGGTGTTCATTAGCCCCGTGCCACAAAAAACCTATATCACCAATAACGGTGTTTCACCGGAAAAAATGAAACTGGTACTGGTCGGTAATGGTCTGGCAGGCATGCGTTGTCTGGAAGACCTGCTGGATATGGCACCAGACCGTTATGAAATTACTGTGATTGGTGAAGAGCCGTGGGGTAACTACAACCGCATCATGCTGTCGCCAGTGCTTTCTGGCGAGAAAACCATTGATGACATCATGCTACATCCGCATGCATGGTATGCCGACAAAGGTATCCGTCTGGTTGCAGGTGATCCAGCGGTTCGTATCGATCGTCTGCGTAAGCAGGTTTATACCGAAAAAGGCGAAGTGATCAGTTATGACCGTTTAATTCTGGCGACGGGTTCCAAACCATTCGTTCCGCCAATTCCAGGTAGCGACTTAAAAGGTGTACTCAGCTTCCGCGACATCTATGATGTAAATACCATGCTGGACTACTGCAAAACCAAGAAAAATGCGGTGGTGATTGGTGGTGGTCTACTGGGTCTGGAAGCAGCTTACGGTCTGAAACAGCAAGGCATGAATGTCACAGTATTGCATCTGATGGATCGTATCATGGATCGTCAGCTGGACAGCAAAGCCAGTCAGATGCTGAAAACAGCGATTGAGCAGAAAGGTATCACCATCCTGACTGAAGCCAATACCGAATGCTTAATTGGTGAAGAAGGTCATGTGACCCAAGTGAAACTAAAAGATGGCACCGTGCTGGCTGCTGATTTGGTGGTCTTCGCAGTTGGTATTCGTCCAAATATCGCATTGGCGCAAAGTGCCGGTTTGCGTTGCAACCGTGGTGTGCTAGTGAATGACACCATGCAGACTTTTGACCCAAGTATTTATGCGATGGGTGAATGTATCGAGCACCGTGGTCAAACCTTTGGTCTGGTTGAACCACTTTGGGGCCAGGCGTTCATTTGTGCATCACATCTGGCCGAGCATGGCAGCCTGACCTTTAAATCGCCGACGGTTCCGACTCAGCTGAAAGTGAGTGGTTGTGATGTGTTCTCTGCAGGTGACTTCGAACCAAAAGATGATTTTGAAGATATCGTACTGAATGATGAAAAGCGTCAGATCTATAAACGCATTATTATTCAAAAGGATAAAGTCATTGGTGCGGTGCTGTTTGGTGATACGGAAGACGGTACCTGGTATGCCGAACTGATTGCAGATCAAACCCCAATTGCAACGATTCGTAACAAGCTGCTTTTTGGTCGGGATTTTGCATTAAAGAAAGCAGGGTAAAAAATCAATTTGTCATGGTGAAACCAAGATCCGCGGAAACGTCATCCGCAACTGTTTGAGCCAAGACAAAATATGAAAATGAATGTTTCTGCGACCTTTTTGATACATGCCGGATGAGGGCGAGTTTTGCGGATCTTACGCCACAGTGTGGCTCAGGTTTTGCCTACTTTTCCCGAAAGAAAAGTAGGTCGAACCGAAGGTTGATCCAAATAAATGAGTTGCATTGAAAAGACACCGTTGTAATGAACCTTTTTTGAAAAGAATTAAATTGTGTTTCAACTCCTAAGGAGCATCCATGAACAGTATTCCCGTTGTGGAAATTGAAAGCTCCACAGAATTAAAAACTAAAACTACACAGACCACGTGCCCATATTGTGGCGTGGGTTGTGGTGTGACTGCACATGTAACGCCGACCATATCAGGTTCGAAAGTGACTGTTGAAGGCGATGCCAATCATCCTTCTAATTACGGTAAGCTGTGTATTAAAGGCAGTAATTTGGCCGATACCCTAGGACTTGAAACTCGTTTACTACATCCAATGCTGGGTCGTAAAGATCAGCGTGAAGTCACGAGTTGGGATACTGCAGTTTCGTCCATTGCCAATAAATTCCAACAATATATCGACCAGTATGGTCGTGACAGTATTGCCTTTTATGTTTCCGGTCAGCTGCTGACCGAAGACTATTATGTAGTGAATAAATTCGTCAAAGGCTATCTCGGTACTGCAAACATCGATACCAATTCACGTCTGTGTATGTCTTCAGCTGTTGCTGCACATAAACGAGCTTTCGGTGAAGATATTGTCCCTGCTAGCTATACCGATTTTGAACATACTGACATGGTGGTGCTGGTCGGTTCCAATACTGCTTGGTGTCATCCAGTATTGTACCAACGCATCATGAAAGCCAAGGAACAGCGCGACCTGTTCGTGGTCGTGGTTGATCCACGCTTTACCAGCACCTGTGAAGCAGCAGATTTGCATTTGCCAATTCTGCCGGGGCAGGATGTGGCGTTGTTTAATGGCTTGTTGCAGTACCTCTGGAAAAATGGTTACGCAGACCAAGACTTTATTGCTCAACATACACAAGGCTTGGAACAGGCTCTAGTACAAAGTGAAGCTGAGTCTTCGATTGAAGAAGTTGCTCAACGTACCGGTATTGCTGTCGAGAAACTGCAAACTTTTTATCAGAAATTTGCTCAAACTGAAAAAGTCATGACTCTATTTTCAATGGGGGTCAATCAGTCTTCGCAAGGGGTGAATAAAGCCAACAGTATTATTAACTGTCATTTGCTCACGGGTAAAATCGGCAAACTCGGTGCAGCGCCATTTTCCATGACCGGTCAACCAAATGCGATGGGTGGTCGTGAAGTGGGTGGGCTGGCGAATATGCTGGCTGCACATCTGGATTTAGAAAATCCGGGACATCAGCAGCTGGTACAAAATTTCTGGCAAAGCCCGTATATTGCTAAACAAGCAGGACTGAAAGCAGTCGATTTATTCCAGGCCGTTGAAAGCGGCAAGATCAAGGCGATCTGGATTATGGCCACCAATCCGGTGGTCAGCTTGCCAGATGCAGATCAGGTCAAACGCGCCCTGGACAAATGTGAATTCGTGGTAGTGTCTGATATCTGTCAGGATACGGATACCACACAATATGCTGATGTCTTGTTACCTGCTTTAGGTTGGGGGGAAAAAGATGGCACCGTGACCAATTCAGAACGTCGTATTTCCAGACAGCGTGCTTTTTTAGATGCACCGATGCAAGCCAAAGCTGACTGGTGGGCGATCAGTCAAGTGGCTCAGAAGATGGGTTTCACAGGTTTTGATTTTAATAATAGCCATGACATTTTTCTGGAGCATGCCCAATTATCTGCTGAGCAAAACTCTGATTTAAGTCAGCGATCTGAAACGCCATATTTCCGCTATTTTAATTTAAAAGGCCTAACCGATTTAAGCCTAGCTGAATATGATGAACTGAAACCGGTACAGTGGCCAGTATGGAGAAAAGATCAGGCAGAAGATTCAGTAGCTCGACTCTATAGCGAAGGCCAGTATAGCCATGCAGATGGCAAAGCCAAGTTTATTGCTACCATGGCAATTGATCCGGTGAATCAGATTTCCAGTGAATATCCTTTAATTTTGAATACCGGCCGGATCCGCGATCAGTGGCATACCATGAGCCGTACTGGTCTCTCTGCCAATTTAAGTACCCATCGTGCTGAGCCGTATTGTGAAATTCATCCACATGATGCCTTAAAATACGGCATTAAAGATAGCGAGCTGGTAGAGGTCAAATCACAATGGGGCAATTGTGTCTTGCGTGCGACTGTCAGTGACAATATCCGCCGTGGACAGGTCTTTGCCCCGATTCACTGGAATGATCAGGTCGCATCCGATGCCCGGATCGGCAAGGTGGTGAATCCAGTAGTGGATGCCATTTCGGGTGAGCCAGAATTTAAGCATACTCCGGTCATCATCCATCCATTTTATAGCCAGTGGCAAGGCGTATTTTATGTGCGTCAAGGCTTTGAAAAAATCGTACAGCCGTCGATTGAAGCCACCGTGTGGTGGACTAAAATCACTACCAGCAAGGCAGTACGTTATGAACTGGCAGACCGGAAAAAATTTAGCTACACCACTGAGCATTTAAAAGAATTATTGCCATTTCAGGATGAAAGTTTTGAATGGCTGAATCTTGAAGATCAGACCGCCCACATCAGTCATAGCGTGATACTTCAGGATGGTCATGTGATTGCCAGTCTATATATTGCACCGAAGGCCTTATTGCCGGACCGTGACTGGGTGGCAAGTCTGTTTAAACGTGAACGTTTAAGTGCTATGCACCGTAAAGCCTTACTTGCCGGACAACCAATGTCGATGGCAAATAATGAAGGTCCACTGGTGTGTAGCTGTTTTAAAGTCGGTAAAAACCGCATCATTGAAACCATTAAAACTAAAAATATTACGGATGAAAAACAGGTGACCGCATGTTTAAAAGCCGGAGGGAATTGTGGTTCGTGTTTACCTGAAATCCGTGGCCTGATTAAAACATGTCAATTGGAGACGGTAGAATGAAAAAAGGAGCCGATGGAGAAAATAATAAAACAGCCTATCCGCGTACTGATCTGGTGATTCTGGCGGGTGGACAGGCAAGACGCATGAATGGCATCAATAAACTGTTGCAGAAATTCGATGACCAGATTCAGCTGATCAAGATTCACCAACAGCTGAAATCGAATGTTGCACAGGTCTGGATTAACAGCCATCGCGACTATTCCATTTACCAGAAACTTATTCCCAGTGTTCATTATTATCAAGATGATGAGCCGGGCTTTCAGGGGCCGTTAATGGGCATGAAAAGTGCCTGGTCGCATGTGCAGTCGGATTACGTGCTGTTTGTCCCTTGTGACGTAACTTATATTCCTTCCAAAGTATTGCTCAAGTTGCACCAGGCTCTAGCCAAAAACAGTCTGGCTCAAGTGGCCTATGTGGAAATTAACGGCAAGCCACTTTATCCATTTTGTCTGGTCAAACGCAGCAGTCTGGCAACCCTGAACTTACATCTTGAACAGGAACAGCGCAGTCTTAAACACTGTTTTGCTGATTTGCACGCACAAGTGGCACGTTTTAAAAATCGTGCGCTATTTTTTCACAGTATTAACTCGCTGGATGAACTGCAACAGTATCAACAGCTCAAATTTCTGCACTAAAAACTAAATATTTTGCTTTTGGCACAAAGTTGGAACACTTATTGCAAATCTAATTATTACAAGATTGGGCGATTTGAGTTTCGCGCACTGCATATGTGCAACAACCCACCCAATGCCTGAAGATGGATGTTCAACATGAATATGATGACACAGCTTAAAAATGATGCCTTGTTTGTCGATCAATTCGGTCGTGGCAAGCGCAAGCTAAGGATTTCAGTGACCGATCGCTGCAATTTTAAATGTATTTATTGTATGCCTGAACATCCGGAATGGACGAAAAAACACGATCTGCTCAGTTTTGAAGAGCTGTATCAATTTTGCGATTTTATGGTGCGTCATGGCATTCAGTATATCCGCATTACCGGTGGTGAGCCTTTAATGCGTCAGGGCGTAGTGCATTTTGTTGAACAACTGCAAGCGCTGAAAAAGCTGGGACTACAACGCATTTCCATGACCACCAATGCGCATTACTTAAAACAATATGCACAGGCCTTAAAGCAGGCGGGACTGGATGACCTGAATATTAGTTTGGACAGTCTGGATGCTGATCAGTTTAAACAGCTGACTCAAAAAGATTTGGCACCTGTGCTGGAAGGAATTCAGGCAGCACAAGATGCTGGTTTACCGATTAAGATCAATACCGTGCTGATGCAGGGTATGAATGACGATCAGATTCTGCCATTGGCGCGCTGGTCAGTTCAGCAAAACATTGTCCTGCGCTTTATCGAATTTATGCCACTTGATGGGGATCACAATTGGTCTACTGAGCATGTGGTCAGTGAACAATACATTTTAGAAACTTTGGCGGCTGAATTTACGCTCACTCAAAAAACTAATAATTCTGCCCAATCAGCTTCGGAACCCGCACGCCAGTATCTGATTGATGGCCATCCGATTGGAATTATCTCAACTATTACCAATTCATTTTGTGGCAGCTGCGACCGCTTGCGATTGACTGCACAAGGTGAATTTTATAACTGCCTGTTTGCACCTCAAGGCTTGAATCTTAAAAAGGAAATTAAATCACTAAATTCATCTATCGCTCTAAGCGAGTTGAATTTGTATGGCGCTTTATCCCGATATATCTGGAACAAAGAACAGGGCTTTCATGCTATAGAGCAGCGCTTGAAAAATCAAAGTATGAATCAAAACAGCCGCAAAATTAGTATGCACATGATAGGAGGTTAAGATGTCACAGATCAGAATCAGAATTGAAGCCTTCGGTGCGGTAGAACGACAGTTACCGCAAAATCTCGAAATTATCTGCAAACCTCAAAGTACTGTATCTGAGGTTTTGAATCAGGTGGGGCAAGATTATCCTGAAGCTTTTGCCATGATCGAACGCTGTGCCTGTGCCATGGGTGAAGACATCATTTCACGTCAGACACCTCTTAATGCTGACAGTACTTTGGTGCTGTTGTCACCTGTCGCAGGAGGTTGAAATGAGCGAATTCAAGCAATTTTCTAGGATTCAAAATACTGCTTTAGATCTGGAAAGTTTTGATTCGATCCAGTCTTTTCCTGAATGTGGTGGAGTCGGTGTATTTATTGGAACAGTACGCAATCACCATGAAGGTAAAGCAGTCAAGGCACTGAAATATACGGCCTATGCACCTGTTGCAGAAAAAATGATTCGCCAGATTGAACAGGAAATCCAGGCCAAATACGGCGTGTCCTATGTGCGGGTAATTCATCAAATTGGGGCACTAGATATTGGCGAAAAAGCCATTATTGCAATTGCTTATGCTGCACATCGACGTGAAGCTTTTGCTGCTTGTGAGGAAGTAGTGGAGCGGGTCAAACATGAGGTGCCAGTCTGGAAAGAAGAGTTTTATATGGATGGCAGCAGTCAATATGTTGAGGGGTGTTGTATCCGTAAAGATGTAGAAACTGCTCACATGCATCATCATCCAAAACATTCAGATGAGACGCATCAACATTATCATCATGCCAAAGAGAATACGCCATTCATCTATCAATGGCCGATATAAGTCAGAACAGACACACGTTTTAAGAAGAAATGAACTATAGGAACATGCAATGAAAAATGTCGGGATGAAAGCAGAAAGTTATCGGACTGCAGTGGCTACAGGGATTCTGCATGCACCGCCACATTGCATTGAGTTATTACGAAATGGCAATACGGAAAAGGGTGATGCACTAAAGACAGCCCGCATTGCCGGGATTCTGGGAGCTAAACGAACCGATGAACTGATTCCGTTATGTCATCCCTTACCAATTTATCGTGCAGATGTGGAATATGAACTGTTTGATGCACATGTCGAAATTATTGCCACAGTAGAAACAATTGGTCCAACCGGTGTGGAAATGGAAGCCTTGACTGCCGTTAGTCTGGCTGGATTGACCCTCTATGACATGCTCAAACCACATTGTGAACCGGAAGACTTATGTCTGGATCAATGTAAATTACAAAAGAAAAAAGGCGGTAAATCGCATTTTGCCCGTGTTTTAAAAGAAGCCTTGCCAGCATCTATCATTGTGCTTTCAGATACAGTCGCTGCCGGTAAAAAAACGGATACAGCAGGGCAAAATGTTCTGGAAATATTACAAGAAGCCAATTTTGAAAATATAGCCTATCAAGTGATTCCAGATGATCCTGAACAATTATTGGCATTGGTTCATCAACAAAAAAATGACTATCCATTGATCCTGACTGTGGGTGGAACAGGCCTAGGCCCTAAAGATCTAACGGTTGAAACTTTACAGCCTTTACTGAAACGGGAAATTCCTGGACTCATGGAAGCTTCACGCAGTTTTGGACAGAAACGAACGCCGTATGCGGCTTTAAGTCGTGGCGTTGCGGGCTATATTGATAACAGTTTGGTAATGACTTTACCGGGCAGCCGACAAGGGGCTAAAGAATCTTTAATTGCTGTACTACCAGCGTTGGTACATTTATTTGATGTGCAGAAAAATATTCCACATCAAGGTGGTTATCAATAATGTCTGGATGCGGAGCAGAACATGGTCTGATTACAGTAGATCAGGCTTTAGAATTAATTTTGCAGCATACTCAAGTGTTAGCAACTGAACGATTGAAGTTGAATCAGGCCTTAAATCGTTATCTGGCAGAGGATATTTATTCTGGGATTAATTTACCGTTATTTTCGCAAAGTGCCGTAGATGGTTATGCACTGTGTACCCAAGCTGCAATTGAACCAGAAAGTGAGTTTCAGCTTATCGGTGAAATTCGGGCAGGGCAACAGGATGAGCTGCAACTTCAGGATGGTCAGGCAGTCAGGATTTTTACCGGCGCTAAAATTCCGCTTGGGACTACTACGGTCGCACGTCAGGAAATCGTTCAAGCAATTGATTTATCCAGAATCAAAATTACGGAACAGCTTAAAATTCATGCCGATATTCGGGATGTGGGCGAAGAAATTTCAGTCGGGCAATTATTGGCCAATAAAGGTCAGCAGCTGTCAGTCGGTGCAATTGCCTCTTTAAGCATGGCGGGGATCAATACTGTTAAGGTTTTTCAATATCCTAAAGTGGCTGTGGTCATTACAGGTGATGAAGTTGCTGAAAGTATCGAGGATTTTGCAGCGGGTAAAATTTTTGATGCCAACGGTCCCCTGATTGAAGCCTGGTTTCAGCAAGCCGGGCAGCAGGTTGAGATTTTTCATGTTGCAGATACTGAGGCGGCAGTATGGGATCTCATTCAAGAATTATCAGCAAGCCATGACCTGATTTTAACCACGGGCGGTGTATCTGTCGGAGATTATGATTTCATTCGGCCTGTAGCACTAAATTTAGGTTTCGACCAGATATTCTGGAAAGTAAAACAGAAGCCGGGCAAGCCGATGTTCTTTGCCCAGCTACAGCGCAATGATAGTTCACATTGTTATCTGCTGGGTTTGCCGGGCAATCCCGCAGCAGTGTATGTGGGCATGCAGATCTACACCGCAACTTTATTAAATGCCTTACAAGGACACAAATCTCAGCCGAACTGGTTTAATGCTGTACTCACCCATGATCTGAAAATGAATGCCAGAGAGCGCTTTTTAAGAATGTCTGCCAGCTTTGAGCAGTCGGTTTTACGAGTTAAAAGTCTGTCTAAGCAGCAATCACATATGCTGAGCAATCTCATGCAGGCCAATTGTCTGGTTCGCATTCCGGCAGGAAAAAGCCTGAAAGAAGGGGATCTTGTTCAAGGCTTATTTATTCACTGATAAGGGTAGATGCACATGAAAAAATCTCTGTTTTTATCCATGTGCATTGCCATGATGTTTTCCTCAGTCCATGCAGGAACAGTGAAGGTTTACGCCGCAGCGAGTCTAAATAATGCTGTGACCGAAATTTCCAGGATTTACCAAGCCCAACATCCACAAACTAAGATTATTTCCGTATTTGGTGCATCTTCTGCTTTAGCCAAACAGATCGAAGCAGGAGCTAGTAGTGATCTATACTTTTCAGCTGATCAGGATTGGATGAATTATCTGGTACACAAGAAACTTATAAATTCCAGTTCAGTTCATCCCATCCTGTTAAATCAGTTAGTGGCGATCAGCCCGAAACATCTGAATATTCATTTTAAACCCCGGTCCAGTTTTAATTTTGCCCAGTCCTTTAAAGGTTATGTATGTACCGGGCAAATGGAATCAGTGCCTGCCGGAAAATATGCCAAGCAAAGTCTGACCAAACTGAACTGGTTAAATGGCTTGAAAGGACGAATTGTTGGAACGGATGATGTGCGCTCGGCTTTGGCTTTTGTCGAACGTGGCGAGTGTGAAGTGGGGATTGTCTATAAAACTGATGCCTTGATCAGCCGAAAAGTAAAAATCATCGGTACTTTCCCAGCAAATTTACATAGTCCGATTATTTATCCTTTAGCTTTGACATGGCAAGGCGCACAGAATAAAGAAGCAGTGCAATTTGAACAATTTATACAAAAAAGTGCGCAGGCTAAAGCCATCTTTCAAAAATATGGATTTAGGCTGAACCCCTAGACAATGGCTGGAGAAATAACTGCAAGATGTTAAGTCCAGAAGAACTCAGTGCGCTCTACCTGTCTGCCAAGGTGGCCAGCTTTGCGACCTTATTCTGTTTACCTTTTGCAGTAGCATTGGCTTGGGTTTTGGCCAGATATGAATTTCGGCTTAAGTTTCTGGTCGAAGCATGTTTGCAATTGCCGATGGTGCTGCCACCTGTGGTTTTGGGTTATCTGCTTCTGATACTGTTTGGTAATCAGGGCATGATTGGCCAATATCTCAATACACTCGGGTTGCAACTGGCATTTAACTGGAAAGGGGCGGTATTGGCCTCGATGATTGTGGCATTTCCGCTGATGGTGCAACCGATCCGTTTGTCATTTCAGCTCATGAATCAGCAACTCGAACATATCGCAGGTTCATTGGGCGCAGCACCGTGGAAAGTGTTTTGGAGTATCAATTTACCTCTGGCGATTCCCGGTATGCTGATTGGCAGCATCTTATGTTTTAGCCGCAGTCTGGGTGAGTTTGGTGCCACCATTACTTTTGTGGGAAATATTCCGGATGAAACCCGCACTATTCCCATCGCAATTTATTCCTTACTGCAACAACCAAATGGTGAAGAAATGGCGATGCGTCTGGTGACATTGTCTATTTTCTTGGCATTTACTGCCTTAATTGCCAATTATTTTATTTTGCAAAACTATCAACGGAAATTGGGAGGCTGAAATGTTGAAATGTGATTTTCAATATCAACAAGCCGATTTTGGGTTGAATATTAAACTGGAAATGTCGCAGCAACTATTAGGGATTGTCGGTGCATCTGGGAGTGGAAAAAGTACTTTACTCAAAAATATTGTCGGGCTATTAAAACCTGATCAAGGATATATTCAGTTTAAACATCAGGATTTAATCAATACAGAAAAGAAAATTAATATTCCAATGCATCAGCGCAAGATTGCATTAGTTTTCCAGAATGCTTTGCTGTTTCCACATATGAATGTGCAGCAGAACCTATGTTATGCAGAAAAACTGGTATCTAGAGCAGATCGAAAATTCCAGTTTGAAGACATCGTAGAATTATTAGAATTAAAACCTTTAATATATCGTAGAGCACACCAGCTCTCAGGTGGAGAAGCGCAGCGCGTTTCTATTGGCCGAGCATTACTGTCTTCACCGAATCTATTGTTGCTGGATGAACCTTTAACGGGACTGGATCAACAGTTAAAACAACAGATTTTACCCTTCCTAAAACGGATCAAAGACGAGCTAAATCTACCGATGATTTATGTGACTCATCATTTAGAAGAATTAGCTTACTTAGAAGCTGAAACTGTACAGCTCAAACAGGGCATATTAATCAGGAACTGATTAACTCCAGCTGATTGAGGCGGGCAGGTTTTGCATAGTAAAAACCTTGCAGATAATCACAATGATGTGATTTTAAACACTCAGCCTGTTCAGGATTCTCAATTCCTTCCGCAACGACTTCCAGATCCAGCTTATGCGCTAGGGTAATCATGGCTTCAATAATGGCCTCATCTCGTGGATTGCCAGGTAAATGCTGAACAAAGCTACGATCCAGTTTGATTTCATCGATCGGAAGACTACGTAAATAACTTAAACTCGAATAACCAGTGCCAAAGTCATCTACCGAAACTTTAATGCCCAAAGCCCGGACATTTTTTAAGATCTCAATGGACTTATCACCGCTGGCAATCAGCATGCTTTCAGTCACTTCGAGTTTTAGTAACTCATGCGGGAATTCAATTTCCGCTAATAATTGCTGGAGATCACTCAGGAATCCACTTCTTTTAAACTGTAAAGGAGATAGATTGACGGCAACCGAAATTTGAGTCTCATGCTGCATATTCCAGGCTTTAACTTCCTCACAAGCCTGTCTAAGTACCCATTCGCCAATTGAGACGATTTGCCCGGTCCTTTCTGCAAAAGGAATGAAATCGGCAGGAGAAATAAAGCCTTTTTCTGGATGTTGCCAGCGGATCAAAGCTTCCAGACATTTGACCTTGCCCGTTTCACTGTCCAGAATCGGCTGATAAAACAGTTTAAACTGCTGTTCATGCAGAGCGACCATCAGTTCATGACGAAGCTGTACATAATCTACCTTCGGTAAAGGCTCTTTCGTGAAATTATACCAGTGCCAAGTATTACCCCCTTCGGCATTAGCATCACGCATGGCATCCTTGGCTGCATTGATAAACTGCTTAACGCATTTGATGTCGGGATCAGCATCAGCGACACCGATACTTGCACTCAGGTGAATGTCGTAACCATCCACATGGAAAGGCTGAGATAATCCGGCGATGATTTCTTCGGCACGTACAGCAACTTGCTTGAGATCATTCATTTGAGTTAATAAAATTGCAAACTCATCTCCTGAAAATCTGGAAATTACATCTTCCGGCTCCAGGTTTTGGCTCAGACGATTGCCCACTAGTTTTAAAATTTTATCGCCAATATCATGACCGAGGCTTTGATTCAAAGGTTCAAAATCATCCAGATCCAGATATAAAAGCACTAGATTTGCAGAACCACTCTGCGCTAGATGCAGTTTTTCCTGAACCACTTCTTCAAACAGCTTATTGTTGATAAAGCCGGTTAAATGGTCATGTGATTCCTGATAAGCGATTAGTTCTTGCTGGGCAACATGCTGACTCACATCCTGTTGAATGGCAATGAAATGAGTGCACTTATGATTTTCATCAAAGACTGGACCTAGGTTTAGCTTGTTCCAGAACCAGTGTCCATCCTTACGATAATTTTTCAGGATAATCTTGATTTCAGATTTATTCTGAATGGCTTCGCTGATTTGCTGGACGCTTTCCGCTGAAGTATCGGGTCCCTGCAAGATGCGGCAATTTTTCCCTTTGAGTTCTTCCAGGCTATAACCGGTAATCTGCTCAAAGGCCGGATTAACATATTCAATAGGTTGGTCATTTTCTGCCGAAGTTAAAATAATGCCATGCGGATTTGCATCGACACTACGTTTCATTAATCTCAGCATTTCATTGTTTTGATAGCGTTCAGTTATATCGCGTGCCACGCTAAAAATACCGACAATTTCACCATTCACTTTAATTGGCAAAAAAGTTAAATCGAGCCAGTATTTCTGTCCTGCCGAGTTATGTGCCTGAACTTCAAGGTGTCCAGTCAGACCATGCTTGGCCTGCTCAAAGGCTTCTAAGGCAAGAGGGCGATGTTCAGGTTCAATAAAATGATCAATTTTAGTTCCGATATGCGATTTAACACCAACTTCGTTAAAAAAATTGGTGGCCAGGTTGGCATCTACAATATTGCCGTCCAGATTATGCTCAAAAATTGCATCGGGATGAAAAGAGAAAAATGACTGATATTTATCTTTGAGATGATTTCGTTTTTTGCGTTCTTCATACAACTCAAAGGTTAAGGCGATCAGCGAAGCTGCATATTGCAGCAGGTCAATTTCATTGGGAGTAGGAGACTTGATCGAACGATAATAAGTACCAAAAGAGCCAAAAAGTTTGCCACTCCCGTTGGCAATTGGTACCGACCAGCAGGCTCTTAAACCATTTTGTTTAACCAGATCTTTATATGCGACCCAGTTCGGATCATTGAATAAATCCTCACAGACCACTAAACGACGATGATATGCAGCTGCACCACAAGCGCCAACATTCGGGCCGATTTTTAGATCTTTTGAAGCTTCTACATATTCTCTGGAAAAATAGGCTGGTTCTTTTATTAAATTAAGCGTTTGTTCCTGTTCCGAATACAACATGACAGATACCAGTGCATCCGGGATTTTGTCCCCTAACCATACGGTAATCGCATCTATGATATCCTCTAAGGCAGCAGCTTGACCAATCAGATTAAAAATCTCTTGGCTGGTGCCTCCATTATAAAAAGAAGTCATATTGTATCCTTAAGTATAAACCTCTATATAAACCTAGAAGTATTAGAGAAATTATACTGTTTTTTTGAATAAAAGATCTAAACCCCATAACACAATAACAAAATAATATATTTAAATTATCTACTTAATAACTGTA
Source organism: Acinetobacter sp. YH12249 (assembly GCF_013417475.1). Classification (NCBI taxonomy): domain Bacteria; kingdom Pseudomonadati; phylum Pseudomonadota; class Gammaproteobacteria; order Moraxellales; family Moraxellaceae; genus Acinetobacter; species Acinetobacter sp. YH12249. The sequence continues at coordinate 98,278 of NZ_VPDX01000009.1, forward strand.
TAAAAATATTATTACTAGGCACTTTTTTCACCTGTCACCACACGATTTCTCCCTAAATGTTTGGCTTGATATAAATTCGTATCTGCTTGTTTTAAAACTTCTTTAATATCGGAAGAAGTTAAAGGCCAGTGTGCAATACCGAGTGAGGCAGTCACTACACCAACTTCAAGTAAATAAGTCGATGCCAGTTTATGTCTTAATCTTTCAGCAATTTTAGAGGCTTGTGAAATCTCTTTGACTGGCGCAAGAATAATAAATTCTTCACCACCAACGCGACAGCAAATATCCTGTTCGCGAAAACTTGCCCGAATAAATCCGGCAACTTTGGTTAATACCACATCACCCATATCATGCCCATGACGATCATTAATTTTCTTGAAATAGTCAATATCCAAAACCACCACAGCAAAATAAGTTTTATTGCTAATTAAATCATTTAAAAATAGTTCAAAGCCACGACGATTATAAAAGCCGGTTAAAGGATCGGTTAAAGTATCCTGTTTAAGTTCTTCAATCTCCTGATTAAAAACGTTTACACTAGATAATAGGGACTTCTTGAATTTAAAAACTTCAAAATACCAAGGCTTAATATGATTAATCTTTTCAGTGATACCTGGATCATTCAAATGACTTGCCATTTTGGCAAGATCATTTAATGGAGAGGTAATAAATTTCGAAATACGCCAGATGATTAAAAAGATAATAATGTAGATAACAAAAATTGTGCCAATCACTTTGTAGGCAAGAAGACGCGCTTGGGCGAATAAATCTTCTGTAGGCTGCTGAAACACCACGGTCCAGTTAGTCGTAGGAATTTTTGCAAAACTTGCTAGTTCGCTAACTCCCATATCGTTGTTTAATTTTATTTTTCCTGAGCTATGTGACTCCATATAAGCTAAACCGGTATTGTGTTGGAATGTTTTTCCAATTCTCTCTCTTTCTGGATGATAAATAATTTTATTTTCTTTATCAAAAACATATAAGTAGCTATTTTATAACCATAATTTTCGCTTAAAAGTGTCTTTAATAAGGATTCTTCATGTAAATAGATAAACCCTGCAATAAAGCCTTGGTATTTATTATTCTGATCAAAGATGGGAAAACTAACCAGGACGACCAGATTACCTTTTAATGAATAATAGGGTGAGGAAATATAAGGCTTCTTTGATTCGAGTGATTTGCTAAAGCCCAAAGACCGGATAATCGCAACTTTATCTAATTTCAAGATTTCAGGCGCATATTCGATGACATGACCATCTGCATCGCTGATCAAAACACTGCTAAAAGAATTAGATTGTTGAATCAATCTATTTAATTCAGTTTTTAATAACTGCTCATTATGAAAGCCATTCTTAATAATATTGGCACTGAGGCTTAAATCATTAAATATATTTTTAAAATATAAATCAGAAATAGAAGCAACTTTAGTTGCATACTCATAATTAGTTGCAAGAGAATTATTAATCAGTTGCTGTCGGTGAATTACATTGCTCACAATCAATGTAATTGAAAAAAGAATCACCAGACTCACAAGTAAAAGGATTAAAATCAATTTACGTAAATTAAGTTTGAGTGAAATGAACAACTTTTGAACACTCATAACTTAATCCCCTGAATCTTTCAGAAATACAAAATATATACAATATATTTCAATAATTATATTGTGTGATGTAGTTCTCTATTTTAGATGAATAATATTCAGTTTGTAAGCATTTTTGAAGCTTAATCTGTTGCTTATTTTGTAAGCAGAAATGGTTTGGTCCATTTGTTCAATATATTTAAAAGATATGGAAAAAGACTAAGATCAAAAAAATAATAAAATACTGATTTAGTAAAAATTATATTTTTATAATATAAGAAATTTTTATTTAAAAGCCAAATTTTCTGTCTAACCTAATATAATTAAATAGATAATAAATAAAGATTTATTGATTAAAAAATAATCTTTTAAAAGGTAAATTATTTATTTTTCAAAGCCTTCACTATAGGGTGAAAGGTGGGATAAATAAGTGCTCAAAAGGATATCAATTAAATTTGAACACTTATTTATTTTAGGAAAAGTTAATTTTCTGATTTTACAGTTGTTTTCTCAATGAGAAAAATTAATTACTCTAAAGTACTTCTTAACATCCAGGCTGTTTTTTCATGCACATCAAGACGTTGCGTGATTAAATCTGCAGTCGGTTGATCGTTGACTTCATCAACAACTTCAAAAAGATTGCGTGCGGTACGAGCTACCGTTTCATGAGCATTTACCAATAAACGCAGCATTTCTTGGGCATCTGGTACACCTTCTACTTCTTTAATAGCAGTCAGCTTAACAAATTGCTGGTAAGTGCCGGGTGCGGCAAAGCCTAAAGCCCGGATACGTTCTGCAATCAAATCAAGAGCATTCCACTGTTCGGTATATTGGGTCATAAACATGCTGTGCAGACTATTGAACTGTGGTCCGGTGACATTCCAGTGAAAGTTGTGGGTCATTAAATAGAGGGTATAGCTGTCTGCCAATAATTTAGATAGACCTTCGACGATTTTGGCACGGTCTTCGTAAGAAATACCAATATCAATTTTCATAGCTTTAGCATTTTTTTCTGAAGAGCCCATGTTTTACTCCTTAACAATTTTGTAGAGAGATATCTTTTAAAATAGAAGTTTGCCAGTCATGGCTGAAAAGATAGGAAATCTTGGCAGCATGACCTTTTATATGAAATAGCTTTTTGCCACTATTTATATGTGGAAATAATTTTAAGTACTTCTGAGTTATATAGTTTATAGGACGGAAAAAGATATAAGTTTAGGCATTCTGTATAGCCTGGTGACAGGATTGTAACTGTAAAAAGAAACTAATTTTTGTCCTATAAGAACTCAAAGATCTAGATTGGTTTTTTAAAACTTATTTTTATTTTTAGATGATTAAGCCTTTATTTCATGATTTTATCTTTTAGTAAAAACTATCAGCTTTAAATTTTTCGAATTTTGTGATCGTTACTCGGTAAAAAAAACTGTGTAGTTAAGAAAAATAACAGAACTGTGCCTTTATTAAACAAGCCACTACAAAGACTCAGCAATGTATTCGTCAAATCTCGTTATGTTAGGGATACAGACGAAATCAATAAAAAGATTTTCATACTCAGCAACAGCTCACCGCATGCAGATAAAAGTGGAACTTTATTTTTCTGTAAAAACGCCAAGATGTTGAATAAAACTCAAGCGAATTTGAGATAGGCAAAAAAAGACTTCACTAAACTCAAGATCAGCAAGGAAAATGTCATGAAAATTAAGGCGAACAGTCCAGCCACAGGTAAAAATGGTTTAGATAAGCAGAATACCAATAAAAAAAGTGAGCAGCTTGATGCATATCGTAGCGACTCCACCGAACAGACACTGACTACTAACCAAGGTGTTAAGATTTCGGATAACCAGAACAGTCTAAAAGCGGGCGTTCGTGGGGCAACTTTAATGGAGGATTTTATTCTTCGTGAAAAGATTACTCATTTTGACCATGAGCGTATTCCAGAGCGAATTGTGCATGCACGCGGTGTTGGAGCACATGGTTTTTTTGAAGCTTATCCAGGCAATGAAAAATGGACTAAAGCCGGGTTTCTAACCAATACCGGTGCCCAGACTCCAGTCTTTGTTCGATTCTCTACAGTACAAGGTCCTCGCGGTTCAGCAGATACGGTACGTGATATTCGTGGTTTTGCGACCAAGTTTTATACGGATGAAGGTAACTTTGACCTGGTGGCCAACGATGCGCCAGTATTCTTTATTCAGGATGGCATCAAGTTCCCTGATTTTGTCCATGCGTTAAAGCCTGAACCACAAACCGAAATTCCATCAGGCGCATCAGCACATGATACTTTCTGGGACTTTGTTTCTCTTGTGCCTGAATCTGCACATGCGGTGATGTGGGCAATGTCAGATCGTGCTATTCCACGTAATTTACGCTCGATTCAAGGTTTTGGGGTGCATACTTTCCGTTTGATTAATGCTGAAAATAAAGCTGTCTTTGTAAAGTTTCACTGGACGCCTAAACAAGGTCTGACACAGCTGGTATGGGATGAAGCGCAAAAACTGGCGGGTAAGGATCCGGATTTCCATCGTCGTGACCTGTATGAAGCGATTGCTTCCGGTAATTACCCGGAATGGGAATTAGGTGTACAGATCGTTCCTGAAGAAGATGAGATGAAATTTGATTTTGACTTGCTGGATGCAACCAAAATCATTCCGGAAGAACTGGTTCCAGTGACTCCAATTGGCCGTATGGTGTTGAACCGTAATGTTGATTATTTCTTCGGTGAAACTGAGCAGGTTGCTTTTTGTCCAGGTCATGTCGTACCAGGCATTGACTTTACCAACGATCCACTCTTACAGGCCCGACTGTTCTCTTATACCGATACTCAATTAAGCCGCTTGGGTGGTCCAAACTTCCATCAGATTCCAATCAATAAGCCGGTTTGTCCATTCCATAACAACCAGCGTGATGGTCTGCATCAACGTCTTATTCACACCGGACAGGCCAACTACGAACCAAACTCGATTGATGACAACTGGCCGGCTGAAGCGCCAGGTGCGACTCAGGCAGGTGGTTTCGAAAGCTATCAGGAACGTATTGACGGTCATAAAATCCGCCAGCGTAGTGAGTCTTTTAATGATCACTTCACTCATGCCCGTTTATTCTATCAAAGCCAGGCACCGCATGAGCAGAAGCATATTATTGATGCCTATGTATTCGAACTGAGTAAAGTACAGCGCCAAAATATCCGTGAACGTGAAGTTCTCGAAGTGTTGTGCAATATCGACTTGACGCTGGCTCAACAGGTTGCGGACCAGTTAGGAATTGAAATCCCAGCTGAGAAAAAAGCTGCCAAACTGCCTGATGTTCTGATTTCTAAGCGTCTGTCTTTTGAAGCGTTTAAACCTGCCGATATTAAGGCACGTAAAATCGCGATTCTGGCACATGACAAAGCCAATGAAGCCAGTATCAAAGCTGTGCAGGCTTGGGCTGAGTCAGAAAGTGCTGGGGCTGATGTTTTAACACCTCGTCCAGGACCAGTCCTGAGCCAGCAAGGTACAGTGATTCCATCTGATGGTATGCAGAAAGCTGAACCTTCGATTGCCTATGATGCCGTAGTTATTGTCGATGGTGATAACTATGACATGGTGCTGAAAGATGGTATCGCGACTCACTATCTGCTTGAAGCTTATAAGCACCTGAAACCGATTGTCTTCCTGGGAGATAAAGGTCAGCTAATTGAAGACTTAAAACTGATCAGTGATGAAGGCACTTTGGCGAATTCTCAATTCGATACCGTGCAAGATACCTTTAAGACCTTGATCATGAATCACCGCGTTTGGGCGCGTGAATTGATTGCAGAAACTATTCCTGCATAAATACCATGAGAATAGAAGCTTCGGCTTCTATTCTCTATTTCAAGGGATAAAAAGTTTATGGCGAGACCAGATCCTAAAAAATTACTGGCACAGATGCAAAATGCGCAATGGAGCAGGGAGCAGGATATTTATCTGATCGAACATAACCACCTACCTATGAGTCAACTCAGAGAAGAGTTGCCTTTTAGTGAAGAAGAAATTATGGCACGCCGTAAGGTACTAGGACTGATGACCCGTTTAAAACAGATGAAAAGGCTTTTTCCTTAACTGGCTTTCATCAAATGACCACAATATCGATATTTTTGAGGAAGCACTTTTATGGACCTCAGTTCAATATTAGAAAGATTTAAAAATTCATCATTAGAACCTAAAGAAAATATTCAAACGACTTTGAAGGAACTGGTGCAACTTTCGGATCAGGTTCCTTTTCCTGCATCAGGGGAAACTTTAAAACGCTGGCAAATTTTAAGCCAGATCTCGGCAATCAATTTAAGCCTGGGAAAAATATTTGAGTCGCATCTGGATGCACTCGCAATTCTGCATGAATTAAATATTCCGGCAAATCCTCATCAGCTCTGGGCAGTCTGGGCAGCAGAAGGAGGGCCTCAACCATTGCAGCTGGATGAAGGCAAGCTGACTGGCATCAAAACCTGGTGTTCCGCTTCTGGCTGGGTAGAGTCAGGCTTACTGACGTATCGGGATGAACAAAATCGCTCTCAGTTATTGATTGTAGATATGCAGCTGACCGGTATTCAGCATGATCATACTGTCTGGCAAGCTGTAGGGATGCAGTATACGTCAACAGCACAACTGGAATTTAATCAGGTCCCTGTCAAAAAAGTCGCTGATCCACATGCTTATCTGGATCGGGTAGGATTCTGGCATGGAGCAGCAGGCGTTGCTGCTTGCTGGTATGGTGCCACAGTAGCTCTTGCTGAATATCTGCAGCAGGAACAGTTAAGAAAACCACATATGTATAAAGCCATGTATCTGGGTGAAATCAGCCGTGATCTTTTAGCTACTCAGGCTTTGTTCTATCGGGTTGCAGAATTGATTGACCAGCAACCTAAATTTCCTCATCAACTTCAGATTCAGGCTTTGCGTGCGCAGGTTGAAGCCACTGCATTAAATGTACTGAACCAGGTCGGAAAAGCACTTGGCGCCTCGCCTTATTGTACCAATTCTTATTTTGCCCAGCTCGCAGCAGATCTGCCGGTATTTATCCGTCAAAGCCATGCTGCTTTTGATCTTGAGCGTATTGGAGAACTAAGCGCACAGGAGGAAGAACTATGGGCACTTTAAAACATGAGATTGTCGAAGATCGTGTGATCCATGGGGAGGGGACACGGGTGGAAGAATGGCGTAACTGCGAAATACTGCAACAGATACCAGAATTTAATATTTCCAATGTAATTCCTGCAGATGCCAGAGTCTGTATTGTGGCACCGCATCCGGATGATGAAATTCTGGGATGTGGCGGACTGATGCAACGTCTGGATAAACTCGGCTATAAGATTGTACTGTTTGCAGTGACTAATGGTACGGCCAGTCATCCCGGTTCGAGTCTGTATACGCCAGAAGAACTGAACCAGATTCGTCCAGCAGAAACTCGCCAAGCTCTGGAAGAATTGTCCCTAGAACATCCGGTTCTTCGGATTGCTTTGGATATTCAGGATGGAAAAGTGGCTGAGCAGCGAGACTTGCTCAAACAGCAATTGTATTCATATTTACAGCCTAATGATGTATTGGTCACGACTTTTGTTCATGATGGACATCCAGACCATGAAATAACCGGCCAGGTCGCCCAGCAACTCGCCACTGAGCTACAGTTACCATATATTCAAGTTTTAATCTGGGCGTGGCACTGGGCCACACCAGGAGATACCCGAATTCCTTGGACGGTTGCGCACAAACTCAGGCTGACAGATGAAGAATTAAAATGTAAAGCCCGAGCTGCACGATGTTTCAAAAGTCAGATTGAGAATGATCCGACGACAGAACAGGCACCGATTGTCCCTGAGCATGCATTAGAGCGTGTTTTACAGCCATGGGAGGTTTATCTGTATGAACAGTAAATCAACTTATGATCATGCCTATTTTGATGCTTTATATGCGTTGAATCAGGGAGATCCATGGCATTATGAACAGCGCTGGTATGAACAGCGTAAACGTCAAATTTGTAAAGCACTCTTGCCCAAACTGCATTTTGAATCTGCCATAGAAATCGGTTGTAGTAATGGCATGCTAAGTCAGGAACTAGCTCCTCATACCGGAGAACTCATCTGTCTGGATGCCAATACGACAGCGATCCGGCTGGCGCAACAACGTCTGCAAGATTATTCTCATGTAAGTTTTGTCCAAGGCATTGTCCCGGAAGACTTGCCAGAGCGTAGATTCCAGCTAATTGTGGTAAGTGAAGTCTTGTATTATCTGGATCAGGCCGCTTTAGGGAAATTGATCCACTGGCTGCAGCACGCCCTTGATGCAGAAGGCTGTATTCTGGCTTGTCACTGGCGGGCACCAATTTCAGGTTTTAGCTTTACCGGTGATGATATTCATGACCATCTAAATGCTCACTTACCTTATAAAAAATGTTCACAACTTCAGGAACCTGATTTTCTGATTGATGTCTGGATGAATAGCCCACAATCTGTGGCAGAGCAAGAGGGCCTTAAATGAATAAAATTGGCGTGGTCATTCCTGCCTGTAATGAAGAAGCCTATATAGAACGCTGCCTGCTGGCCTTAAAAAAAGCACAATTTGAATTTTATCAATACCTTGGTTTATCAGAAAATATTCCCGAGATTAAGATTTTAGTTGTCTTAGACAGTTGTACTGATCAAACTGCGATCAAGGCCAGACAATTAGGTATAGAAACCATCAGTTGTAACTTTCGTTCAGTGGGTAAGACCCGTCATTTAGGAGTGCAAAAAGTAATTGAACAAGGATGCGACTGGATCTGTTGTACCGATGCGGATTCATGTGTTCAGGAAGACTGGTTCAAAGCCATGTGGCAGCACCAACCTACTGACGCAATTTGTGGGGTCGTTGAAGTGGACGAATGGAAAAATTTAAGCTTGGAAGCCCGGCTAAAATATTTAGACCACTATCAGGACAAAATGGATCACCGGCATATTCATGGTGCAAATTTATGTTTTAAAACAAGTATATATAATAATTTTGATGGATTTAACCAGTTAGATTGTCATGAAGATGTCGACTTTGTTCGCCGTTTACAACAGGCAGGAGTCAAAATTACCTGGTCCAATCAATTAAGGGTAACAACCAGTAGCCGGCTACAATCAAAAGTTGCTGAAGGTTTCGCCTGTTTTTTACAAAATCTTGAGTTACAGGAAGCAATGAAAAAACCGATCAGCGTATACAAATAAAACTATAAAATTATAAATTTTATACAATCAATTACTTGTAAAAAATTTAAAAATTCATCTCTAAAAGCTATTTCATTTAGAAAAATTCTGTTTATAATTCACACAAATTAAGCCCTGCTACTTATATTTTTCAGCTATAAGTCCGCGGGGTTTTTCTATGGATGATCGGTAATGGATGCCTGAGCTCTTTCTTTTGGAATGACAATGTTAAATTCACAGCTAATTTCTCGTCTTCAGTCTCCATCACCGTATCTCTGGCAGAAAATTGCCACTGCACTGTGTTTTTTTAGTCTAGGTTTTAGTACAGCTGCCTGGGCGCCATTAATTCCTTATGCGCAGCAGCGCTTATTGCTGAACCATGCTGACTTTGGTTTACTTTTGCTATGTGCCGGAGTGGGTTCAATGCTGGCAATGCCATTGGCAGGTCGTATGGCAAGCAAGTTTGGCTGCCGTACAGTACTGGCTGTTATTCTGGCTGCATTTCTGTTCATCTTGCCAGCGCTAGCGATTAGTCCAACTAGCTTGATGATGGCAATTACCCTGTTTTTCTTTGGTGCCAGTGCAGGCGCTTTGGGTGTAACTGTAAATATTCAGGCTGCCCAGATCGAAAAACTTATGGATAAAAGCTTGATGTCGGGTTTCCATGGCGTATGTAGCTTGGGTGGTCTGGTTGGTGTATTAGGCATGACCACGTTAATGGGATTTGGTCTGGCACCTTTAACTGGCGCACTAGTCGTAAGTGTGATGTTGCTTGCGATTGCGATGCTGGCAATTCCATTCTGTTTAGGTGGTCAGTCATCAACTACAGAAGAAACTAATACAGCTACAGCAAAACCTGCGAAAAAAGCGCTACCGACATTCGCAATTTTAGGTATTGGTCTGATCTCTTTTGTATCCTTCCTGTCTGAAGGCGCAGCGATGGACTGGAGCGGTATTTACTTGGCAACCCAGTTTAATGTACCTGCAGCGCATACCGGTTTGGCTTATAGTTTCTTTGCTGGCTTGATGGTACTTGGACGTTTTAGCGGTCATCTCATCATTCAAAGCTTAGGTGAAAAAACCACTATTTTATTAAGTGCTTTACTGGCTGCAGCAGGCTTATTCATGGTGATCTTTGCACCAGTATGGCAAGTCGTTTTAACTGGTTATGCGATCTTGGGTCTAGGTAGTGCTAACATCGTTCCATTGATGTTCTCTCGTGCAGGCCGTCAAAAATCTATGGCTTCACATGTAGCATTATCTTATGTATCGGTATTTGCTTATACAGGTTCTTTGATCGGACCAGCGCTGGTAGGTTTCGGCAGTGAAATTATTGGCTTGCGTTTAGTATTTACGGTCATCGCAGTTGCTTTAATGAGCATTGTAATCCTGAACCATCTGACTGCCGGTCACAAAGAATCAGAAAAAGCAGAAGGTCTTATTGCCGGCCTAGACCACAAAACACCAGCATAAAGCTGGTGTTTTTTTATAGGCTTTCAGACCTTAGGCATGCATATTGAACTGGGTTGAAATGCCTTTGGCCACTGGTCGATAAATTCGTAAGCTTTGTGATTTTTTCAGATCAGACAGGAACTGATCACGCCAGCGAATGATATCGAAATTCTTCAAGCCTTGCTGTAAATAGCGGTAACGTTCCAAACGTTCCGACTTAGGCATACGCAAGGCTCTTTTCAAGGCTTTAGCCATACTGTCCTGATCATAAGGATCGACCAGTAAGGCTTCCTTCATTTGCTCGGCAGCCCCGGCATATTTAGACAGGATTAGTACACCTGGATCCAATGGATCTTGCGCAGCAATATATTCTTTGGCGACCAGATTCATCCCGTCACGGATTGAATTCACCCAGCAAATATCGGCCTTACGGTAGAGCTGCATCAGGGCTTCATGACCCAAAGTGTCGTAGCTACAGTCAAAAGGCTGCCAGTTTGCATTGCCATGCTGATGATTTAAATTCTGCACCGCAGCCTGGAACTGTTCATAAAGTTTTTTATAGCTGTTCACATCCAGTCGGCATGGGCAGGCAATCTGTAATTGCTGGAATTGATTTTTAAATTCAGGCTGTTCATCCAGCAATTCCTGGAATGCATGAATTTTCTCCAGTAGCCCTTTACTGTAATCAATCCGGTCAACAGAAATAATGGTCTTATGGGCATGTGCTTTATCCAGATCAAAGGGCAGGTCAGTGACTTGACTCTCAGCAGCCTGCTTCTGAATTTGTGCCGGATGTACACCGATTGGATAAGCCTTCACATAAATCCGTTTAGACTGATAACTCAGGATTTCATCATTGCGATGCTGGATATTTAATACCTGTTCCAAGAAGTCAATACAGTTGGCCTGATCGCGTGGAGTTTGCAGACCGATAACATCAAAATCTCCCAGATGTCGGGCCAGTTCCTGATAAGGAGGCAGAGTTTGCCAAAGTTTCAGTTCCGGGAAAGGAATATGCAGGAAGAATCCAATCCGGTTACGCATGCCTAATTTACGGCAGTAATGCGCCACACTCAGAAAATGATAATCATGAATCCAGATGATGTCATGCGGTGAAGCCACCTGTTTCAGGTGTTTGGCAAAACGCAAATTGACATCTTTATAGGTTTTAAAATCCTGTGGCTGATATTCCACACGTTGATGCTGGTCATGCATTAATGGCCATAGAGCATTATTAGAAAAACCACAATAATAACCCTGGTACTGGGCTTCGCTCAGTGCACTGGTATGATATTCCACATTCTGATGTTTCAGAATCTGAAATTTCTGTTCCTTGTTCTGGTCAACTCTGGAGCCATTCCATCCAACCCAGATACCGCCTATATCTTGCAATGCATCCTGCAATGCAACAGCCAATCCACCAGCCTTCATACTTTCTGGGTTAGGTAGATTCACACGGTTTGATAACACAATGAGTTTAGACATGTGATTTCTCCAATCGTTGTTGTTCTTGTACTTCAATTACATTTAAAAATTCTTTCAGGAAGGCCTGAACTTGAGAGACGTTCTCCAGTCTGTACCGTGCCAGGGTCTGGCCAGAACCTACTTTGATTGAGCAGCCGTGCAGGGCATTAATGACCTTGAATCCGGCTTCATCGGTGAGGTCATCGCCAATAAACATGGGATAATGATCAGTGAGATGGTATTGCTGAATAATCTGTTGAATCGCTGAACCTTTATTAGCGCCTTTGGGCACCAGCTCAAAAACATACTTGCCAGCTTTTAACTCAAAGTCTGAAAACTGGTTGAGACACTCCAGCGTAAAGGCATGTACGCGATCTTCTAGTTGAGGATGTTCACGAAAATGTAGCGCAACAGAATAATCCTTAACCTCTATCCGCAGGTTAGAGATTTGAACTGCCTGTTCCTGAATATATTGTTTTAGGGCTTGTAGCTGCGGCTTATTTAAAGAGATTAATGTCTTTAAATCAGCTTGATAGATTAATTCCAGACCATGTGATCCAGCGATATTCCATTGCAGAGGATGAATAAGTCTTTGTGCTTGTAAAATAGAACGACCCGTAACTAATATCAGCTGAATATATTGTTGTAAATTTTCCAATATATTTATAATTTCAGGTTGAATTATACTTTTATCTGGATCTGGGTGAAATTCAGAGATTGTTCCGTCAATATCAAGAAATAAAACAACCTGGTCTGAGTCCATATTCAGGTTGCAATCATTTAAAATCATCTTTGGCGATATATAAGATGAGCTAGATGAATCTTCTAAATCTTGTTCCCTATGTATGCCTGACATAAATCCACCTAAGTACATGATATAAAATAGATTAAAAATTAGAGTTAAACTGTGTGATTTTTAATCTAATTAGTTTTATAACATATTCTATTTTTCAAATTGGTGTTAGGCGCAGAAAAGAAACACTTTTGACATGTAAAGTTACTTTGTAAAATTTGGAAATATTCAGCAGAAAAAGTTGATATTCTTTGTATATTTGTAAAATAATTTTTCAGTGATTTTTAATATATTAATAATGATATTTAAGGTTATGCATATTAAGTGATTGAGTAATTTTGAGTGCTATAAATAAGACTCTTTTGATTATTTAATGTAAAAAAATGGTTTTGATTTATATTTCTAGAAATTAATTCATTAGACTTCCTTCATAAATCATTTTTCAACCAATTTAATTGTTTATCTTTCACCCAATCTAAATTGTATATGCCAGCAAGTAAATTAAACCGCAGGTTTAATCGTTTACGACGATTTCTATATACACA